>VGYL01000105.1 GCA_016872975.1 Planctomycetota bacterium | reverse complement strand
TCCTGCCTCCGGTCTCCCTGTCGAGAGCGGAAGGACGGACTGTTTTCTACTGCCTTACGGCCGCACTACGAACGTGTGTCTTTCGTAGCTCGATTCGCCAATTCGCGCAGGAACACGGGTATTGCGGCTGCAAGCCATGGTTACCGCTCCCTTGTGGGGGGATAGGCAACAACTCCGATCTCGGTGCTATCCTGCGACATCTCCCAATCGAAATCCCCAAGGGCCAGCCTAGCATGTGAGGTCGTGCCTCAAAGGAGTCCCAGGGCCTCTGTTTCTCTTATCGGACAAAGGACCTTCGGTCTTTGGACCTTTTTCTCTCTTTCTTTACATTTTGGATCAGGAGGACGATGCTCCCGATGCCAATGAGGATTCTTGCCTTCGTGGCTCCTCAGTTTCTGTCGGCGTACTGAATCAAGACCATGATGCCGGGCCAGTTCACCTCCATGCCATGCACCATCTTCCCGTTGATCAGCGGCGTCTTGCCCGTCGTCAGGATGTTGACGCCCGGCTTGAACACGCTCAGATCGCCCACGTTTACCCGGTGGAAATAGTAGGCGTATTTCGGCCCCTCCGCGTCGAACACCTTGGTGCCGTTGATCGAGACGCCGTTCATGTAGCCGGGACTCCAGCTCGACCAGACGATCTGTGCCCCGACGGCCTTGCTCAAGTCGCCGGTCACGGTGAAACGCTCCTGTTTCTCGCCGGCGCGTGTGACCCATTTTTTGGGGATGTCGTAGGGCTGGCACAGCTCCACGGAGAACCCCGGACGCTCCAGACTCAATCCCGTCACCGCTTCGGTCATATAGATCATCCCGTTGCGGCCGACAATCCGGGCGGAAAGCGCCATCGGCTGCTTCTGGTCCGGCACCCAGGAGGTATCCCAGATGGCCTTGTAGGGAGCCTCCTGCGCCGTGCCGAGGTGGTTCATGATCTTGGCGTGGAAGAAATGATAGTGCCACCGCGTGTACAGGCCGTCGCCCTCGTAGTTGACGTCCTCATAGTGGCCGACGTAGTCCACCTGCTGGATGCGGTCCGCGGGCTCGGTCGTCTCGATCTCCAAGGGGACGCTCCGGCCCAGCTTGGCTCCGGCCTGCAGCGAAGCGATCTTGCCCGTCGGGTGTGGCTTCCTGGCCCGATCGTAGTAGACACGGAAGTGCACGCCGTAGATAAGGACCTGGGGCCATTTCCAGGAGCTCTCCGGCGACACCCGCAGGCGGAACTGGTTGCCTTTGCCGCTCTTGAGAAACGCCAGCGGGACCGGCACCACCGGGTAGATATGGTGCTGGTATTCCCACTGGGGATAGGGAATTGCCTCGGCCTCCGGGACGCGGATCCAGGGGTTTCCATTGATCTCGATGGCCAGACCCCGGGTGGAATCGTGGCACAGGATCTTCTCGAGGACAACTTCCGCCCGCAGGGCATGCTCCAGGTCGAAGTCCTGGTCGAGGACGACGGCCGCGTTGATGTAGTCGTGCGCCCAGCCCCGATCCGGGTGGGTATCGCCATGCCGGCCGCCGACGCGGAGGGACCCGCCGGCATCGCCCTTTTCATTCCACCACAGGTACTCGCGGAAGACATCGCCGGGCACCGGCTGGGACCGCCCCACCGCCGCCACGGCCATCACGACCGATATGACCACCCACAAAGCTCGTTTCGTTCTCATCGACAGCAAATCTCCACTCCCCCCGTTGGCTAGTACGGCACTTCGCAAGTCCTGAAACTATAGGGTAGAGATTGCTTCGTCGCTGAAGCTCCTCGCAATGACATACCTGGGCACCCTATGTCATTGCGAGCGAGGCTTGCCGAGCGCGGCAATCTACCACCTATAGTCGCAGTACTTGTGAAACGCAGCACTGGTAGGGTGCGCTGTGCACACCTTTCCCTATTGACCGATCTCCAATACTCGTTGCCACGAATCCCGGCCGGGATACCGGCCGCCATGGCGGGCCTTCATTCCCGTGGGAGAAGGTGTGCTCAGCACACCCTACAGACGGCCAGGCCCGACTTCCACCATCCGCCGGATCGTTGCCAGATCCACCTGCACCTGGGGCGGATCGCCCAACTCCGAGACGACCAGGTCGGCCTCCCGGAAATCTTCGTCTTCGGTGTAGCTGTTGGTCGTTACGAGGCAGTATATGCCCGCCCCTTTGGCGGCGAGCAGGCCGTTGCGATTGTCCTCGACGACCACGGCCTCCGTGGGTTTCAGGTGCAGCCGCTCCAGCACGAGCGTGTAAATCTCGGGATCGGGCTTTTTCTTCGACACGACATCGCCCGCCAGGATCACGTCGAACTTCGCCTTGCGCTCGAGGCCGAGCAGCCTCTCGACGACGGTATGGACGGCCTTCTCGTTGGAGGTCGAGCAGACCGCCAACTTGACGCCCGCCGCCGCGGCCTCATCGACCAGTCGGGCGACGCCCGGCCGCAAGGGCAGCTCCCCGGCCTCCACGATCTGCGTGTAATAATCCGTCTTGAGCTTATGCAGCTCCTTGATCAGGGCATCCTTGTCGCTCACGCCGGCGGGCCAGGACGTCCGGTCGAAAAAATGCCTCATCCGCTCCTTGCCCCCGCCGATCTTCAGCAGCTCTTTGTACAGGGCCGCGTCCCACTCGAAACCGAATCCCTTGGCCGCAAACGTCCGGTTGAACGCCACGCGGTGCCCATCCCGCTCCGTCTCGGCCAGCACGCCGTCGCAATCGAAAATCAACGCCTTGAGCCCCACTGCCACAGTGTTTCTCCGATCCGGAGCCCGTCTTCTCCGAGGACTCCGATTCATAAATCATCAATTGTCAGGCCTTGCCGGCCCCGCCGAACAGCTTGATGTTCTCCACGATCCCCTTCTTCATCTCGTCGAACTGGGCCTTGATGACCTTCAGGGGGTCGTACTGGGTGTGGTGCGCGTTGTGGTAGCCGACGAAGCCGTTGATGAACGCGTACTTGATCTGGGTGGAGATGTTCACCTTGGCGCAGCCCAGGGCGATGCAGCGCCGGAAGACCTCGTCGGACAGGCCCGTTCCGCCGTGCAGGGCCAGCGGCACCCGCGTGCTCATCGCCACCGTCTCCAGAATATGGTAGGCGATCTTGGGCTCGCCTTTGTAGATGCCGTGGGCGGTGCCGACGGCCGGGGCGAAGCAGTCGGGTTGGACCTTCGTGCAGAACTCCAGCGCCTGGTCCGGGTCCGCCAGATGCGCATCCTGCTCCTTCACGTGGAGATCGTCCTCCACGCCGACGATGGCGCCCAGCTCCGCCTCCACGGTGACATTCCTCGGCCGGGCCATCTCGACCACCTGGCGGCTCAGGGCCAGGTTCTCCTCGAAGGGCTTGGCCGAGGCGTCGATCATGACCGAGGTCCAGCCCGCCTCGATGCAGTCCCGGATGAGATTCAGGTCCTTGCAGTGGTCCAGATGCAGGGCCACCGGCGCCTTTGCCCGGCCTGCCAGCTCGGCGACCCAGCCGACCAGGGTGCGGCACCCCCAGAACGTGACGGTTTTGGCCGACGTCTGAATGATGACGGGGGCCGCCAGCTCCTCGGCCGCCTGCACGACCGCCTTCGTCGAGCTGTAATCCAGGATGTTGAACGCCCCGACGGCGTACCCGCCCGCCGCCGCGTGCGCCAGCATCGCCTTCATGTTCTCCAGTGCCATAGATCCCCTTTCAATGGGCCGGGCCCCAGGATACCCGGTCGCGGCGAACCCAGCAAGCACCGGCGGCGTAATTCCAGCAGGCCCCCGCCGGACGGGGCGGGGACATTGGTCACGGACACTGAGTTTTTTTCCTAGGCCCAAATAGGGGAAAAGTGTTTGCCCGCCGCGACCGCACGGACTACAATTCTACACGGGTAATCTCAACCCATAATGATAACTTACCGAAAGGAGTCACCAGATGGCCAGAAGGGACACCAGGGGATCGTGGACCAGAGATGACGTGAAGCAGCTCAAGAAGCTGTTTCCGGACCGGCCGACGGCGGAGGTCGCCGCCGAGCTCGGTCGCCCCACGGAGGCCGTGAAGAAGAAGGCCTCGCGCATGGGACTGAAGAAATCCAGACGGTATATGAAGTCCCTGGGTCGGACGTGACCCGGAGCTTCCTCTCCCGTGGCCGCGCCACGTGGAGAGAGCTGGATCAGGGAGAAGTTCGACCCTCGGGCGCACTGGGTCCGTGGTGGCCCCGCCGGGACCCCCAACGCGAAAAGGACGCAGGTGGGAGGGGCCCCCAACGCAGACGTTTGCGTTGGGGCCCCCCAAGCCCGAGGCCCCCGGTGGGGCAGTCGAACGGGCTCCCAGGTACCCCCGGGTCTGGGGTTTTGGCTCGTCACGGGCGACGCCACGGGTTTGACAGCCGTTTCCGTGTGCCCCGCCGAGTGGGTGGAGACTCCCGGCCCGGAACCATCCCTGCGGCCGGCGGCGGGCCGGGGGCCGGCCCCTGCCGAGCGCGTCTTCGCACGTGTTGGATAGGTCCAGTGGAAATCGGGCTATGACGTCACGCGAATGTGTTCTGTCCGCGCTGAATCATCGGGAGTGCGCGCGCATTCCTGTCGATTTCTCCGGACACCGTTCTTCGGGCATTGCCGCGCTCGCCTATCCCCGGTTGCGGCGGGCCTTGGGCCTGCCCCCCGCGCCGGTCTACGTCTACGATGTGATCCAGCAGTTGGCGATCGTGGGCCAGGACGTGCTCGACCGGTTCGGAGTGGACACCATTGAGATGGGACGGGGATTTGCCCTGCGCCAGAGCGACTGGACCGACTGGACGCTGCCGGACGGCACCCCCTGCCTCGTGCCCGCCTGGACCCGGATCGAGCGCCAGCCCCGGCGCTGGGTGATCCGGTCCGCGGACGGCAAAGTCCTCGCGCAAATGCCGGACGGCGCCCTGTACTTCGAGCAGACCTACTTCCCGCTGGCGGAGGAAGACGGCCCCCGGACCGTTCGCGCGGCGCTCGACCGGACCATGTGGACCGCCATCGCCAGCCCCCCGGGCCCCATCGATGAGGACGCCCTCCGCGCGGGCGCCCAGCAGCTCCGGGGCAGCACCGACAAGGCCATCATCGGCCTGTTCGGCGGTAACCTCTTTGAAATCGGCCACTTCTGTTATCGCAACGACCTGTTCATGATGATGCTGGCCGGCGAGCCGCGGAAGGCCCAGGCATTCCTTGACGAGCTGATGGAGATCCACCTGGAAAAGCTGGACCGCTTCCTGGGGGCGGTCGGGCCCTTCATCGACATCATCCTGTTCGGCGACGACCTCGGCATGCAGACCGGGCCGATGATCTCGCCGCGGATGTATTGCGAGTTCTTCAAGCCTCGCCACCAGTTACTGTGGACCCGCGCCAAGGAATTGGCCGACGTCAAGGTCATGCTCCACTGCTGTGGCGGGGTCCGCGAGCTCCTGCCGCACCTGATCGAGGCCGGTCTGGACGCCATCAACCCCGTCCAGATCAGTTGCCGGGGGATGGACGCCCGCGCGCTCAAGGCCGAGTTCGGCCAAGACCTTACCTTCTGGGGCGGCGGCTGCGACACGCGGGAGGTCTTGGCCAACGCCACGCCCCGGCAGGTCGCCGAGCATGTCCGGCAACAGGTCGAGATCTTCCGTCCCGGCGGCGGTTTCGTCTTCCAGCAGGTCCACAACATCCTCGCCAACGT
This sequence comes from Planctomycetota bacterium, assembly GCA_016872975.1. GTDB lineage: Bacteria > Planctomycetota > Phycisphaerae > Sedimentisphaerales > Anaerobacaceae > PLanc-01. Next base: position 7,342 of record VGYL01000105.1, on the reverse strand, counting down.
CCCCCCCGAGAACATCATCGCCATGTTCGACGCCGTCAACGGCCAAGAGCCTTGACATCCCCACGGGCCTTCGCTATTCTCACGGCGTGGATTTCGCGTAATTGGTCCTGACTTCTCGCGTTACGTTTGGAGGCTGCATTGAGAGTCTTGTCGGGCATCCAGCCGTCGGGCCGTCTGCACATCGGCAACTATTTCGGTGCCATGCGCCAGCACCTGCGCATGCAGACGGAGCATGAATGCTTCTACTTCATCGCGGACTATCACGCGCTGACCAGCAGTCCATCGCCCCAGGCGGTCGCCGAATATACCCTTGGGGTGGCTATGGACTACATGGCGCTGGGCCTGGATACGGATAAGACCGTGTTCTGGCGCCAGTCGGACATGCCGGAAGTAACCGAGCTGACCTGGCTGCTGTCGTGCGTAACCCCGATGGGCCTGTTGCAGAAATGCGTCAGCTACAAGGACAAAGTCGCCCAGGGTCTCAGCGCCAATCACGGCCTGTTCGCCTACCCGGTCCTGCAGGCGGCGGATATCCTGATCTTCCAGTCGGATCTGGTGCCCGTCGGGGCGGACCAGAAACAGCACATCGAGGTGACCCGCGACATCGCCATGCGGTTCAACAACGCCTATGGCGAGGTCTTCAAAATCCCGGCGGACCATATCATCGAGGCGGTGGCCGTGGTGCCGGGCATCGACGGCCGCAAGATGAGCAAGAGCTACGGCAACACGATCGAGATCTTCGAGCCGGAAAAGAGCGTCCGCGGCAAGGTCATGAAAACCGTGACCGATTCGACGCCGGTCGAGGCGCCCAAGGACCCGGACAAGTGCAACGTCTTCGCCCTGCTCAAGCTGTTCGCCGCGCCCGAGGAGCTGGCCCAGTGGGACCAGCGGTATCGCGCGGGCGGGATGGGCTATGGCGAAGCCAAAAAGCGCCTGGCCGAGCTGGTCCTTGAGCATTTCCGACCCTACCGGCAGAAGAGGACCGAGTTGGAAAACGATCCGGCGGCCGTGGACGCCATGCTCAAGAACGGCGCCGAGCGGGCCCGGGCGGCCGCCACGCCGACCCTCCGGGCGGCCCGCAAGGCGGTGGGCCTGGGAGAGCGCAGATGAACGAGAAGCTCGTCACGGTGGCGCAGTTCACCGACTACGCGGAGGCCGATCTGGCCCGGCAGTGGCTTGAGGAGCAAGGGCTCAGCGTCTTCGTCATGGGCCAGAATGTCGGGGTCGTCTGGGGCGGGCTGCCCGCCGACAAGATCGAGTTGCAGACGCCCGAAGGCCAGGCCGAGGAGGCGCGGGAGATCCTGGCCGCCCATGAGCCGCCGAGACGGGAGGTGGGAGAGGACGAGGACCTCGGCGATGAGCCGGAACCCGATTTCGACGAGGAGCAGGAGTAGCTTTTGGCCGATTATCGCGTCAATCTCGACATCTTCGCCGGACCGCTCGACCTGCTGCTGTATCTTGTCCGCAAGGAAGAGGTGGATATCTACGACATCCCCCTGGCCAAGATCACCGACCAGTACCTGCGGTATCTCGAGATGCTCAAGCAGCTCGACATCGATCTGGCGGGCGATTTTCTGGTCATGGCGGCGACGCTGATGGAGATCAAGTCTGCGATGCTCCTGCCGAAGGCCGAGCCGGAAAAGATGGGCCCGGAGGAATCCGACGACCCGCGGGCCCAGCTCATTCGCCAGCTTCTCGAATACAAGAAGTACAAAGACGCGGCCAACCTCCTCGACGCGGCGGCCGAGCGGCAGCAGGAGCGCTATGGCCGGCCCACGAACATGGTCAGCCGGCTGGTGCCCGAGGCCGAGCCGGAACTGGACCTGGATCGGATCAGCATCTGGGATCTGCTCGAAGCCTTCGACTCCGTCTGCAAGGCCATCGGCACGCAGACCTACACCGGCCATATCCGCGACGATACCCCGATCGATCTGTACCAGATCGAGGTGCTCCACCGCCTCCAGACGGAAGGCCCGCTGACCTTCGAGCGGGTATTCGAGGCCCGGCCCAACCGGCTGGTCATGGTGGGGATCTTCCTGGCGCTGCTGGAGTTGATTCGCGACGAGCTCGTCTGGGCCGAACAGGGGGAGAACTCCTCCCAGATCTACCTGCGCGCCCTGACGGCCGAGCCGGCGGAACAGGCCGTGCAAAGGGCCATTATGGGCATGGATGAGGTGGAGAGTGCCCCCACCCCGGAGACGGAGATGCCGACGCACCACATGCCTGCAATTCCGATTGTGGAGCTGCCGCCGAAGCGCACCGCCGAGGCCCACGAGTTTCAGGACGATCGGGACAAAGAGCCCCAGATCGCCGCCACCGACGACGACCTGGTGTTCGATAAGCGGTTGGGAGAGGATGATTGATCGCTGAAGAGGGATCGTCCAGGCATCGCTTCAATCATCAATCATCCATCATCAGTAGTCAATTGGAAGGGAACGGCCATGCCAGGCAATGTGATCGAATTATCGGACGCCGGTTTCGACGAGACGATCCACAGTTCGCAAGTGCCCGTCCTCGTCGATTTCTGGGCGCCGACGTGTGGGCCCTGCCGGATCCTGGCCCCTATCATCGACCAGGTCGCGGACGAATTCGCCGGCCGGGCCAAGATCTGCACGCTCAACACGGACCAGGCACACGACACGGTCATCGAGTTTGACATCCGGAATATTCCGACGCTCATCCTCTTCCAGGGGGGGCGGCAACAGAAGAAATGGGTCGGCCTGACCAGCAAGAAGGACATCAGCGAGGCCATTACGAAACTGCTCTGAGGTCGAATGTCTCACAAGATCGTAAGCAAGAAGCAGATTGGCGAAGAGGTTTTCTGGGCCCGGATCGAGGCGCCGCTGATCGCCCGGGCGCGCCGGCCCGGCCAGTTCATCATTCTCAGCATCGACAGTGAGGGCTCCGAGCGGATCCCGCTGACCATCGCGGGCGCCGATCCGGACGAAGGCACGATCGAGCTGATCTGGCAACGGGTGGGTAAAACCACCGCCGAGATGGCGGACCTCCGGGAGGGCGACGAGATCGCCAACCTCGCGGGGCCGCTGGGCCAGCCGACGCACATCGAGCGGTTCGGCACGGTCGTCTGCGTCGGCGGCGGCATCGGCAACGCCCCACTGCTGCCCATCGCGACCGCCCTGAAGCAGGCGGGCAACCGGATCGTCAGCATTCTCGGCGCGCGGGACAAGGGCCGGCTGATCCTCGAAGACCGCTTCGCGGAGGTGAGCGATGAGCTGATCGTTTGCACCGACGACGGCTCCTACGCCCGCAAGGCCCTGGTGACCGAGCCGCTTCAGGAGGTCTGCCGGCGCGAGCCCAGGCCGGATCACGCCTTTGTCATCGGCCCGACCCCCATGATGAAATTCTGCTGTGAGGTCACGCGGCAATTCCGCGTGCCGACCGAGGTCTCGCTGAACACGATCATGGTCGACGGCACCGGCATGTGCGGCGGCTGCCGGGTCGAGGTGGACGGCGCGGCGAAGTTCGTCTGCGTGGACGGCCCGGAATTCGACGGCCACAAGGTCAACTACGACCTGATGATCAAGCGCTTGAACGCCTATCGGGCCCAGGAGCGCGAGGCCCACGACAAGTACGGTCAGCACCGATGCAGGATCGGCGGAGCCGGTTCGTAGTACTGCGATTCACAAGTTCCGAGACTGTGGGAATAGATTGCCGCGCTCGGCCAGCCTCGCTCGCAATGACATACAGCGGCAAGCGCAGTCTCCGGAGCTTGCCGATGGTATGAGCCCTTGAAAGGCAAAGGACCGGTGGGGCCAGCCCCACCCTACAGGAACTTCTACCGTGACTCAAGAAGAGAGAAGCAAACTGTTGCAGGAGCTATTGGCCAAGGAGAACTCCGGCGGCCTCAAGACGAAGGACCGGCTGGCGATTCCGCCGCAGGATATCCCGGAACAGGACGCGACCGCCCGCCGCCGCAACGTCAGCGAGGTCGCTTTGGGCTATACCGAGGAGCAGGCCCGGCTCGAAGCGCTGCGCTGCCTCCAGTGCCGCAACGCGCCGTGTGTGGAGGGCTGCCCCGTCCGCATCCGCATCCGCGAGTTCATCGGTGCGATTGCCGACGGCGACTACCGCCAGGCCTTGGCGATCATCAAGGAGAACTCCCTGCTGCCGGCGGTATGCGGCCGCGTCTGCCCGCAGGAGGTCCAGTGCCAGGAGAAATGCACGGTCGGCCTGAGCCTCAAGGACGTCGCGAAAGCGGTCTCCATCGGCCGGCTGGAGCGTTTCGCCGCCGACTGGGCTAGCTCCCGTGGCGAGGGCGTCCCGCCCTTGCGTGGCGAGGCCGTCCCGGCCTTGCGTCTCGCGGGCGTCCCGCCCGCAAATCGAGGGCAGGATGCCCGCGACAAGCAAGAGCAAGGGCAAGATGCCCTCGCCACGAAAGAACGAGGGCGAGACGCCCTCGACACGGGAGCTGTGCCCGCGGTGGCTCCATCGACGGGCATGAAAGTCGCTATCATCGGCTCGGGCCCGGGCGGCATCGTCGCCGCGGCCGATACCCGCCGGGCCGGGCACGAGGTGACCGTTTTCGAGGCCTTCCACAAGCCGGGCGGCGTCCTGATCTACGGCATTCCGGAGTTCCGGCTGCCCAAGGCGATCGTCCAGCAGGAGATCGACACCCTCCGGCAGATGGGCGTCCAGATCGTCATGAACTTCATCGTGGGCCGGACTCGGACCATCGAGCAACTGATGAAGGAAGACGGCTTCGACGCGGTCTACGTCGGCGTCGGGGCGGGCCTGCCCAGCTTCATGAACATCGAAGGCGAATCGCTTGTGGGCGTCTACAGCGCCAACGAGTACCTGACCCGGGCCAACCTGATGAAGGCCTACCAGTTCGGCGCCGGGGCCGACACACCGATCGCCCGGTCCCGGAAGGTCGCGGTCGTGGGCGGCGGCAACGTCGCGATGGACGCGGCGCGGACCGCCGTGCGGCTGGGGGCCGAGAAGGTCTACCTGATCTACCGCCGGACGGAGAAGGAGATGCCCGCCCGCGTCGAGGAGGTCCACCACGCCAAGCAGGAAGGCGTCGAGTTCCACCTGCTCCAGAACCCCAAGCGCATCCTCGGCGACGCCAACAGCCAGGTGACCGCCATCGAGTACCTCCGCTACGAGTTGGGTGAGCCGGACGCCTCCGGCCGCCGCCGGCCGGTCGCCATCCCGGGCTCGGAATTCCAGATCGAGGTCGATACCGTCATCATCGCCATCGGCAACCTGGCCAACCCCCTGATCCGCCAGACCACCCCCGGCCTGGACTTCAACAAGTGGGGCAACCTCGTCGTCGATGAGAACTGCCGCACCTCGATGCCCGGCGTCTTCGCCGGCGGCGATATCGTCCTCGGCGCCGCCACCGTCATCCTCGCCATGGGCCAGGGCCGCCTCGCCGCCGCCGCCATCAATGAGTACCTGGCGAAGAAAAAAGAAAGCACAGGAAGCACTTCATAGGATAGGCTTCAAGCCATACTGCCTTCGATCTGCCGAATGCGGGCGTTCAGCCACAGCACACACCGGACCGATCGGCATCAGGGCTTGTCGCGTTTGGGTGCCGGCCTGCGAGACCCTGTTGCGGGGCGCCTTCTCTTCGGCTCCAGAGTAACGACCCTCTCACCCAAGGTCGCCTCGAACTCCCGCAGATCCTCGCAAATCCGATGGAGGTTGGAATCGAATTGACGCGTATGTTCCATGCGGTACTTGCGCACCTCTTCCACAAATGGATCTTTCATGTTTCGCCTCCCAGGAAGGCGTCCGGCGAGATGATTTCAGGACACTCATATCCCGCGTTCTCCACCGCCTGTCGGATCATCATCTTGGTGAAGGGATTGTTGATGTGCGCAAAATTCCACGTAACGATGAAATCCATTCCCGCCAGGGCGGCCAGAGCAATGTGCAACGCATCTTCGGGATATTCCGCGGGTACACCCCGCGCATCGAGAATCGCCGCCGCGAGCCGCTCCGCCTCGGGCGTTGTCCGCAGTACGGGAAACGCTTGGATCGCGTCGAGCCGGCATTGGGCCAATTCAGCATTGCCTTTCCCCGCCTCCTTCACAACCAAGGCGGAGACGAAAGGCGACAACTCTCCACCCAGGAGGGCCCAGAAGTCCAGAGTCGACTGTTGACGCCCTGCTATGACAACGTCCCGGCTCGCTCGTCCTGCACGGTAACTGACTACGCTGGTCTCAATGTAGACTCTGGGCTTCATGCTCGCCAATGTATCGCGAGCCACCCAATTTCGTCAAGAGACCAATGCCATAGGACAACAGTTATGTGTGGGCGAGTACGCGCTCTCGAACCAAGACACATGGCCTCGCCCCCCAAGTGGGTGAAGGAGCCTCTCTGACGTCATGCCCGGTCACACTTGATCCGTTAATTACGGTCGCACCGCAGTGCCTCCGCTACGAGCTGGGCGAGCCGGACACCGCCGGCATGAACGAGTACCTGGCTGCGAAGAAGGAAGCGAAGCACCTTGACTCGCAGCCACGTTCCGGGCTACGATGAGAAAGAAAGGTGTTGACCGATGACAATGAAAGAAATCATCGAAGAGGTGGCTTCCTTGCCGGTGGAGGAGCGGGCAATCGTTGCCGATTCCATTCTGCGCAGTCTGAATGCTCCCGAATCCGACATCGATCGCAAATGGGCGGAAGTAGCTCAGCGCCGCCTCCTGGAACTGCGCTCCGGCCAAGTCGAGCCGATCCCAGGCGAGCAGGTCTTCGCGAAGATACGGAAGCGATTCGGGGCATGAAGTTCTACTTTCACCCAGAAATGGAGGCTGGAGTTCTTCGTGTAAAATAAACCGGACTTGCCCTGGCTGGAGCAGAGGGGGACAAGCCGCCAGGACGGCAAGTACTGCCCCGGAGGGGATCGTCGTGTAAAACAAAGCTGACATCCCAGGTCCGGCCGGTGCGAGACCTGGGACTCCGTCCCCGCGTGCCAGGCGTTTCCTCGTACCGCTCGACAGGCGTTCTTTCTTGACAGCGGGCCGTCCGGGCGCTATGATCCGGCTTTTCCGAGGTAAGGCCCTGACAATGGACGTGAAGCCTTTCAAAGCGTTTCGGTTCAATGCGAGCGTCGTCGGCGACGTGGGCAGATGCATTGCGCCGCCGTATGACGTGATCGGCGACCGGGAGCGGGACGCCCTCTGCCGCAAGAGCCCGTACAACATCGTGCACATCACCAAGGGCAAGACCACCCCCTCCGACAACGACCAGGACAACCAATACACCCGTGCGGCGGAGTACCTCCAGACCTGGCTCCGGGCGGGTGCCCTCAAGGAGGACGACCAGGACGCCATCTACGGCTATGTCCAGGATTTCGAGCTCGGGGGCACGCCGTA
>VGYL01000104.1 GCA_016872975.1 Planctomycetota bacterium | reverse complement strand
GTGGCGTAGGCCCCGGGGATCGGCTGGGCGTCGGGCGAGCCCGCGGGGTACTTTCCCAGGAAGATCCGCGACGGCCAGGGGCAGATCTCATAATGCCAGATGTGAGGCTGGAGCAGCGAGGCGATCAGCGTCGCCTTGTAGTTGACGCGGTAGTCGTCCCAGTCGTGGCGGGGATTGTCCTCGACCGGGTCGGCCAGGAACCACATGCGCCGGTTCGTCCCGCGCACCAGCTCCTGCATCACGCCGTACTCCAGGAACGCTCCTTCGAAGGTGCGTTCCGCGGCCTGGCCGTGGTAGACGTTCGGGAAGCGGGCCGTGCCGGTCCAGACCTGGGCGATGCAGCCGTCCACGACGGCCGAATCGATCAAGGACGATTGCGGCGACACCATCGAGATCTGCGTGTAACTGATCAGGCTGTGGGTGGGCACATAGATGCGGAGATCGCGCTGGTGCTTCTGGAAGGCGTACTCCTTGCAGGCCTCCGCCACGCGCCGCAGGGCCCGGCCGTACAGGTAGTGCTTCAGCCGACTGGCCTTGTACTGGGCGTCCGGCGAGCTGTCCGCACGCACGTACGGCTCGCGATAGTACAGTTGCCACTCCCGCGCGAAGGCCGGCGAAAACCCCGTGCCGGCCCAGAATTCCGGCTCTTCCAGGTGAATGGCGCGCACGCCGGCGTCGATCATGGGTTTGAGCTGCTCGGTGAGGTAATCGGCGAACTCGATCGACGGCACTATGTAGGGAACGCCCGGGTGGTGCATCTTCTCGCGGCCATCGGCCTCGATCTGCGCCAGGGACATGAGGTCCCGGCCGTGGCGGTCCCGGAAATCCTGGTAGTCGCCCCAGGCAATCCCGGTCATCAGGTGGGGCACATAGCCTTGGTCGACCCACGACTGCAGCGCGGCGATGCGACTCTTGTGTATCCCGTACACCATCACGAAATCGTTGCGCAGATCGTAGGCTGGGGTATAGGACCCGGGCTCCTGAAACCCGGTCAACTCCAGCTCCCGGTCCGTCACCAGGCGCGTCTTCTCCTGGGCAGCAAGCGCAGGCGTTGCCAGAGCGGTCACCAATCCAATCAGCAGTATCTTCTTTTTCACGGGCCCCACTTTCGTTGGCAGACACGGGCAAGATCGAGTTCAGCGATACGCCATCGGCTTTCAGCATACCACGGCAATCCGGGGACATCCATGCGCAAGCCGTTTCTCGGCGCCATCATCGAGACGCCCGGAACATCGTGCCGTAGATTCAAGCGCCAAATTCGAGCCGGGGTAGGGTGTGCTGTGCACACCGTCATCTCCGTTGCCGAAATTGGTGTGCACAGCACACCCTACACTTGGTGTTGGTGGTGCGCCCGCAAGGGCATGTTTTGAAGAGAACGCCTTGCGGCGTCACTACGAACGGCCTGGACGCGCCCCTCTGCCAAGACTGTTTCCCGGTTCGGAGCCAGGCCGCAAGATCGAGTTCAGTGATACGGCACCAGCCTTCAGCATACGAGGGCAATCCGGAAACACCCACGAGCAAGCCGTTCCCGTCGCGGAAGAGCGCGGGCAGGATGCCCGCAAGACGCAAGGGCGAGACGCCCTCGCCACGGCGGCGGTCCTCCGTCCTCTGTCTTCTGCCTTCCGTCCTCCGGAACTTGGCGCTCATTGCGACGGCGGGGGAATCGTGATGTCCAGGGTCCTGATCTCTCCCAGCGTGGACAGGGGTTTGTCGAGGTTGTCCGGGCGGCCGACGACGAGGATCTGCACCTTGTCCGGCCGCAGGTGCTCCCGGGCCGCGCGCAGCACGTCGGCCTTCGTCACTTTCTCGACGTTTTCCTTCGTCTTTTGCAGGAAGTCGGCGGGGTAGCCGTAGTAGGCGTAGGTCATCAGGCGGTTGATGATCTGGCCCTTGCTGTCGAAGTTGAAGACGAAGGAGTTCAGGTAGGCGTCCTTGGCCAGGGTCAACTCCTCGGTCGTCACCTCCGCCTGTGTCATCTTACGGACCTCGCCGAGGATGGCCTCGATGGCGTGGACGGTGCTGTCGAGCTTGGTCTGGCAACTCAGGAAGAACATCCCGGGGCGGTCGAAATCGGACCCGTAGGCGCCGCCGACGGAGTAGGCCAGGCCCTGGCGGGAACGAACGTTCCGGAACAGCCGGCTGGTGAAGCCGCCGCCGAGGATCTCATTCATCACCATCAGGGCATGGTAATCGGGGTCGCTCATCAGGCCGCCGACGTGGCCCATGCGGATGATGCTCTGACTCATGTCGTCCTTGCGAACCGCGTTGACGGTCGAGCGGAATTCGTACGGCACGTCCGGCACGGGCGGCAGCTTGACCTCGGCCTTGGGCCAATCCTGGAACGCCGCCTGGATCTTCGCGACGATCTCCTTGCTCTCGAAGTCACCCCAGACCGCCAGCATCACCTGGTTGGGATGGAAGAACCTGCGGTGGAAGGCCACGAGGTCGTCGCGTGTGATGTTGTCGATCGTGGCGTACTCCGCGTGGCGCGCGTAGACGCTGTCGGGTCCGTAGATCAGCTTGGCGTACTCGCGCGAGGCGATGGCGCCGGGATTGTCGTTGCGCCGGGCGATCGCACTGCGCGCCGAGATCTTGGCCAGGTCGATCTTGTCCTGGCGGAACGCCGGATTCATCAGCACGTCGGCCAGCACGGCCAGCCCCGCATCGACGTCCTCTTTCAGCACGGACATCGAGGCCCGGCCGAAACTGGCGCCGATACCCGTCTCGACCGAGGCGGCAATCTGCTCCAGTTGCTCGTCGATCTGGTCGCCCGTGCGGGTCGTGGTGCCGCCGGTGCGCATCACGGTGCCCGTCAGGCCCGCCAGCCCGATCTGGTCGGCGGGCTCGTAGATCGAGCCGGTCCGGATCAGAGCCGACATGTGGATCAACGGCAGCTCATGATCCTCCAGCACGAAAAGCTGCATCCCGTTCGGCAGCGTCAGCCGCTGCACCTCGGGCACCTGGATATCGCGCAGCTTCGGATACTCCAATTGCCTGTACGCCGGCACGCGCTCCGGGGCCGCCGGGGCTTTCTTCGCGCCGGCCTTCGGGGAGGCCTCCTTCTTTGAAACGGCCTTCTTCTTGACAGTCGTGGGCGGTGCGGTGACCTGGCTCCATCCCGCTTCCGCCATCAGAGTCATGCATGTCAGCACCAAAGCGATTCGCATGGTCCACGCGTTTTTCATGGTTGGGCTCCTGTTATCGCGTCGCGCCGGCGGCGGTCTCGATGACGCCGACCGTGCGGTTCTTCTTCGTGAAATAGGTCTGGGCCACCCGCTGGACATCCGCCGCGGTCACCTGATCGATCCGGTCCAGGATCGTGAAGAGGTTCCGCCAATCGCCCATGACCACCTCGCAGAACGTCAGTTGCGCCGCCAGGCCCGAATTGGAATCGAGCTGGCGAATGACCGAGGCCCGGCTGCGGGTCTTGGCCTTGGTCAGCTCCTCGGGCGACACCGGCTCGGTCTTGAGCTTCTCGATCTCCGCGTAGATCGCCTGCTCGCACTCCTCGTTCGTGTGGCCCTTGGCCGGCACCGCGATGAACAGGAACTGGCTGGGATACTTGGTCGGATTCAGCCCGGCATTGACGGACACGGCGATCTGCTTCTCCTTGACGAGACTCTTGTACAGGCGCGAGGTCCGTCCGACGCCGACGATCTCCGAAACGACTTCGAGGGCGGCGTTGTCGGGGTGATTCACGCTCGGCTGATGATAGCCGATCAGCACGATGGGTTGCGCCACATCCTCCAGGGTCACCCGCCGCTCGCCGCGCTGCGGCGGCTCCGCCGTCTCCACCGGCTCGGGCTTGGGCCCGCTCGGGATGCCCCCGAAGTACTTCCGGGCCAGCCGTTGGACGCTGGCCGGATCGACGTCGCCGACGATCGCGATCGTCAGATTGCTCGGACTGTAGTACTTCCGGAAGAAGGCCTCCGCCTTGGGGCGGGTCAGCGCCTGCAAGTCGCTCATGTGGCCGAGGACGGGCTCGCCGTACGGATGCGCCAGGTAGGCGATGCCCGAGAACTCCTCGAAGAGGCGCCCGGTCGGCGAGTTCTCCATCATCCGCCGCTCCTCCATGACCACGTCCTTTTCCTTGTAGAATTCGCGCAGCACGGCGTTGGCAAAGCGGTCCGCCTCCAGCATCATCCACAGCTCCAGCTTGTTCGAAGGCAGGCTGACGATGTACTGGGTGGCGTCCTGGCTGGTGTAGGCGTTGAACCCATTGGCCCCCTGCTGGGTAAGCACTTCCTCGTACTCGTCGTGCACGATGTGCTTCTGGGCCTCCTGCTCGTATTGCTCGAACTGCTCCTGGAGCTGCTGGAGGACCTGCGGGTCGGCCTTGTCGCCCTTGCGTCTCTCCTGCTTGAGGGCGACAAACAACTCGTCCATCCGCGCCATCGCGGCGGCTTCGGCCTCATAGTCTCTGGTGCCGACCGTCCGCGTGCCTTTGAACGCCATGTGCTCGAACAGGTGCGCCAGGCCGGTGATTCCCTTGACCTCATCGACCGCGCCCACGTCGGCGTAGGTGTGGAAAGAAACCACCGGCACCTCGCGCCGCTCCAGAACGAGGAACGTCAGACCGTTGTCCAGCGTGAACTTCGTCAGACGCTTCTCAAACTCCGCCAGGTCCTGTCCCAGCGCCGCCGGCCCGAGGACCAGCAGGATCACCAAGATCCACGCCGGCCTCACTCGCCTTTCAACTCGATCCGCCATATCGCAACTCCTTCTTCGTACCGTGAACGTGCCCGCGCCCGAAGGCCTGGTTCGTAGTGGCGTCGTCAGACGCTATCTTCATGCTCTTACGAGCACACTACAAACCAGCCTCAAGCGAGCACTGGCTCTAATTGTAGATGAAGTATACCGTCGCCCGGCAGTCCTTGTTTACTCTGACACGGACCCAATGGGCAGAAAATCCGTCCGGGAACACGTGATGCATATAGTTTTTCGGGGCGTCGAAGGACTCATACAACTGCCAGCTTCCGTCGCCCAGGAAGTCGATTTCGAGATCGAGGCGCACCGGCTCCTTTGCGTCGTGCGTGAAATGCACGACCTTCTTGTCGAAGCCGGTCATCAGGAATGGGTCCGAGACCGCGCCGGCTTTGACCGGCGTCTTCCACCACGGTCCGCCCCAGCCGGCCGGTTTGCCCATCCGCCACAGGTCGTCGATATTGCCGAACCGCAGGCCCGATTGCGGCTGGCCCTCGTCTTTGTCAATCTGGTCGGAGGCCATGACGAACAGGCCGCGCCAGGAGCAGAAATCGGGCACGACCCGCAGGTGCGAGCAGATGGGCCGAACGCCCCAGATCCCGCCGCCATAGGCGAACACGGGCAGCTCGTAGAACATGCCGTGCGCATCCATCAGCAGCCGCTGGGTCACCGCGTGGCGAATCCGCATCCACTCCGTGCTCCAGCCGTGGTCCCAGGTATGGCCGGCCTTGGGCAAGAGATACCGCTGCCACTGGCCTTTGACGAAGGCCCGCAGGACGACGCTGGCTTTCGTCCAGCCGATCGCGTAGATCGTGTGCCCGCCGTACGATTCGTTACGGGCGCTGCCATGGACCTCGACGAAGGGATTGCGCTCGACGATGGTCCATTCCTTGCCGGTCCATTCGGCCAGGCGTCCGGCGTCGCGCTGTTCCAGAAACTCCTTCTCGTCATAGGTGTTGTTCGCGACGACCACCCGGCCTTGGGCAGTGTAGGCGCTCTTGAAATGGGCCGCGGCGCCTACGATCTGCAGCTCCTTGACGAGATTGAACAGCTCCCGGGCCTTGAGCGTGTGAACGTCCACTTCCCAGAACCGCCCTTCCATACCCAGGAAGTACACCTTGCCGGCCGGGTCGGTCAGGTGCTCGCAGGTGGCCGCCAGGCGAACGCCTTTGAGATCTTCGATGGTGCGGACCTGGCCGTCGGCATCGATGGCGTAAGGCCCGATAAACGCCTGGCCGCTGGGCCAGTGGGGATATCGATTGGCGAAGGTGCCGGTCACCGAGGCCGGATGCCGCCGCATCGTCATATCGTCGCTGATCTCGTACAGGCCCAGGCCCTGGCCGCGAATGTGTGCCACGTAGCCCACGGCCCACAACTTCTGCCCCCAGGGGATCAGGGCCCCGATGCCCGCCTCGGTGTTGCTGCCCAGGCCCTTGGCCATGACCGTCAGCTTCGGGAATACCCCGTTGATGGGTCCCGGCTGGGAATGGGTTTCCTCTACGCCCTGGTCTTTACTCGTCTGTTCCAGATAGGCGTGCAGGGTTCCGGCCAGACTGCGCCCGAAGGCGCGGGCGCCGTCGGCCGTCACAGTCTGCCCGCCGGCGTTGGCATAGGGAAGCTCGAACGAGGCGGCCAACCACAAGCCCTCCAGACCGCCGGCCCACTGGCCGAAGCTGCGGTTGTCGCCGGTGTTGCTGCCGGTGTTCCACGCCTTGCCGAACGGCAGGTTGTCGGAGGCCCGGTAGACGAGCGGACCGCTCTGGAGCGTTTCGAGCAGCCGGCCGAACTCGCGCTGCTGCTGCTGCCAGATCCGCTCGTCCGCGCTGCCGACGATATAGATGACCTCGTTGTGTGGGCCGCGAATATGCGGACAGTGCAGGTCAAAGGCCACTCTCAACCGGTCGTTCGACCAATCCGGCACGAACGTCCGCAGGGCAGCCACCGACGCATGCACGCTTGGACCGATATAATCCCGATTGTGGTCGCGGGGCTTGCGGTTCTTGCCCTGGTCGCCCTCTTCCACGCCGTCTTTGTCCATGAAGGGGATCGCCAGGATTTCGACGTTGCGCCGGAACCAGTACCCATCCTCATGGTTGGCCAGGGCGCTCTCCAGCAGCCCCTCCATCACGTAGTTGGCCAGCGCTTCACAGGCGTGGTGGCGAGCCGTCAGGAGGACCCGGTACGGCGCATCGCCATCCAGCCGGCCCACGTGCAGACGCTCGACGCTCCGGCCGCCCTGGCTCTGGCACAGCTCCTGCACCGCGACGTGCGGGCTGCCCTTGTACCTGGCCAGAAACTCCTTCAGATTCTGCTCCTGGTAGGGTATCCCAAAGCTGAACCGCACCTCCTCGACGCTGGCGGGGAAAGTGTACTGGAAGGAGGCGCCCTGCACCGCTTCGGCTCCCAGCCACGACCAGGTCCGCCCCTGATCGGTGCTGACGGCCGGCCCGCGCACCCCAATGGGGTTGGGCCCCGAGAAGCGGAAGGTCAGGGTCCGACCGGTGTCGCGGGCATCCTGCCCGCGCTCCGAGGGCGAGACGCCCTCGACACGAGACACGCGGAAGTTCCAGTAGAACCACCAGCCCTCCGTATCCCGCAGGTCCGGCCGGAGGTGGACGGTGTCTCCCTCGATCCGCTCGACAACGACATTGCCGCCGGGACAGTTGGCGTCAATGGCAACCGTCTGTCCGGCCTCGCTCGCCGAGGTCCCGCCGGCCGTGGCGACCCAGCCGGTGGACAGAGCCACGAGCGCCAGAACTCGCAGGGTGTGTATCACGCCCCATTTTGCCCTGACGATGGGACGGCGCATGATACGCACCCTGCGATCAACGGCTGGAGTCTCGAAGATGCCGAATGAAGGAGGATGATCCATGTCGTGTCCTTCCAGTACTGGACAGCTCAAAATCCTTTGGTCGCACATCTGGCCGTATCCGATGACGGACTATACCCATCCCCGTCGGCCGCGTCAATCCGCAGTGTTGCCCCCCAGGCGATCGCATGTGACCGGTGGGCGAGGAAAAGGGGACATTCTGCTTTTCCCCTTCCAGGAAGCAGAAGTGGGAAGTTCCAGGCGAGGTGAAGCCGTGAAGAGAAGTCTTCGGAACGGGGCGAGGGTCTTTGGCGCGGATGTCTCGCGGGGATGCCGATCGCACTTCGGGAGCAAGACACCGGGGCCAAGGACGAGATAGGCCGGTGGGTCAGAAAAACGCCGGGGCCGGCTCAGTCCTGATCCGAGGCGCCGATGGTGGCTTTTTGATAGAGCCGCTGGCAGGTCTCGCAGTCGCAGATGCCGACCGTGCGCAGGTGGGAGATGCCCGCCAGGCGGCGGGTCTCGAGCAGCTTGGCCCCTTTGGCCTCCATCTTGCGGAAGGCCATCTTGGCCTCGTGGCTGTCGTGGTAGCCGACCGCATCGATAATGACGGTGACCTTCTTGTCCCGCTGCAACAATCCGAGGGCGGCGGCCTTGACCGCTCCTTCGGCACAGGCCCCGAGCAGCAGGAACTCCGCCGCATGCGACTCGCTGAGAATCCGGTCGATCCGCGGCTCGTCGAACGGGTCGGTGCAGCGTTTGTGCAGGATCACCTGCTGGTACCGCCGGAGCAGGTCCCGGGGCAGATCGGTGTTGCCGTCCGCCGCAAAACTGATCCGATTGCCCACCAGGGTATAACCGATCTTCATCTGGCCTGGCGTGCCGTCGACACAGTGATGGGGCTCGCCGTTATGACCGTTGAAATCGGGATAGACCTCACAGGTGGAAATGACGGGAATGCCCCGCGTCCGGGCCCAGGCCATCATCCGGCGAATGTGCGCCAGGACCCGGCGGTGGTTGCGAATGCAAACCACGCCCTCGGCCAGGAAGTAATCCCGTTGGGTGTTGATGTCGATAACGACTTGTCTGCGCTTCGCCCTGACCATCTGCATCATCCCCAAGCCTACCTTTCCGGGCGTCAGCGACCCCACCAACTGAGGATACGCGTGACTCTTCCTACGGGTTCGGGCCGGCCCACGCGGTGTTTCGCGTTGGACAGCCCTCACCCTCCTCCTTAATCGAGTGCCATTTGGCGGCACTTTAGTAACGGCCCGGGGGAAAAATCCGGCGGCGTCTTTCCAGTGCCGCGGCCTTCTCGTACAATGCGTCCCGAGAATCCGGCCCGGCACCGTTTCACCGGCAGTTTTCAGGGGATTTGGGGCCATGCGACGAGAGCTGAAAGAATACGCGGATGTCGTGCTATTGTTGGAGAATCCGGGTGAGAAGATCGATTTTGCGCGCCTTTTCGGACGCTCCGGCCCCGTCCACATCGAGATCGGCTCGGGCAAAGGGACCTTCCTGGTGGCACAGGCGCGGGCGCAGCCGGAGGTGAATTTCCTCGGGATCGAGTGGGCCCGCAAGTTCTACCGCCATGCGGTGGACCGCATCGGGCGCTGGGACCTGTCCAACGTCCGCCTCCTGCGGACCGAGGCGGCGACGTTCCTGCGGGACTCGGTGCCGCCCGAGTCGGTGGACTGTTTTCACGTCTACTTCCCCGATCCGTGGCCCAAGAAGCGTCACCACAAGCGGCGGTTTCTTCAAAGCGAAAATCTGGAGGTCCTGCTGGGCCGTCTCAAGCCGGGCGGGGAAATCCGCATCGCCACCGATCACGCGGACTACTTCGCGCAGATCCGGGCCGTAACCTCCGCCTACGGCGCCAGGCTGGAAGAAATCGGATTCGAGCGTCCGGCGGGCGCCCGCGCGGGGGAGATCACCGGCACCAACTACGAGCGGAAATACGTCCGGCAGAGCCGCCCGATCTACACAGCCGCCTTCCGCAAACAGGCATAGACCCGCGGCCGGCGGAAGCTCCAAATCACAAATCACCTGATCCGTCTGATCGGACGGATCGGACGGATCAGGTGCTTCCGCCTCCGGGGCGGCTTTGGTGCCTGGAATGTGGAATTTCCGCCGAACCTCCCTCCTATCCCTTCTTGGCTTGCAGACGCTGCGACGCGGTGGTGGCGACGCGCCGGACGTAGTCGTCGCTGTCCTTGGTGAGGGCCTGGATGTGGGCGAGGGCCGGACGGGCCTTCTCGCCGAGTTGGGCCAGGGCAATCACCGCGAACAGCCGGGCCTTGTCGGTCGGATGCTTGAGGGCCTCGACCAGGACCGGCAAGGCGACTTTCTCATCGCCCCAGTCGCACAGGGCATGGGCGGCGGCGATCCGAACGACCACGGAGGAGTCCTTCAGCCGCGTCGTCAGAGCCGGCTGGGCCAGCGACAGATCGGGTGGATATCTCACAGAGGCATGCAGACCGACCGCACCCCAATACCGAACCGCGGGCCGGGCATCTCTCAGGCACGCCAGCCAACTCGGCGTCGCGTTCGCGCCCAGGTGGTCGGCCTCCTTGACCTTGGCCAGCCGGGGCCGCAGGCCGGCCGTCTCGATGTCCTCCCGCCAGTGCTTCGTCTGGGTGGTGGTCACGCGTTCCCTGGCCGGATCGCCCAGCCGGAACGTCACGACGCCGCTGTCCCGGAACCCGATGCGACAGGCCTTGGCGTGCAGGACCTCCTGCGGCCGCAGGGACACGGGACGGACGTAGAGCTCCCAGCCGACGGGGCTCTTGACGTCGCCGCCGATCCGCCAGGCAATCGAGGCCCCCTGCGTCGGGCAGACGATCGTCACGGTTCCGCCGCCTTCGGCCTTCCGGCCTCGATCCGCGGTCATCCGGGTGAAGACCGGCTCGGCCGTCTGTTCGAACCTGCCGTCCGGGCGCTTCATCTCGTCGAACAGCGGCTCCGGGATCAGGCCGATATCCATCGTGTCACGGTGCCATTCGGTGTGGACGCGGCGCATCCGCTCCAGCACCTCCCGGTATTGGGGATCGCCCGCCAGGTTGTTCACCTCGTGCGGGTCGGCCACGATGTCGTAGAGCTCCTCCACGGGCTTGGTCGGCTCGAAGTACTGCTTCTGCGGCCCCTGGAGCCTGCCCTCCGCGTGCAGCCGGCGCATCTCGCGCATCGTCGGCATCTCGTTCATGTAGTTGATGTCCTGGCCGCGCGAGAGGTGCCACAGATAGTTGCGGATGTACTTGAAGCGCGTGTCGCGGACGCAGCGAATCAAATCGTACGCCTCATCCATCCGGTCGCGGGCCCCGAAGACGTACGCGCGCGGCGCGGCTTTCCGGCCGCCCAGGAAGGCCCGGCCCTGAATGTGCTTGGGGATGGCGATCCCGGCCATCGAGAGCATGGTGGGGGCAAAATCGATGAAGGCGATCAGATCGTCGTTCACGGTGGCCGGCTGGAGGGCCTCGGGGTTTCTCGGCAGGATGGTCTTGCGCCACTTTTCGGGAACGCGGACGATCAGCGGGACCCGGCTGCCGGAATCGTAGATCCAGCGCTTGCCGCGCGGCAGGCCCCGGCCGTGGTCGCCCCAGAACCAGACGATCGTGTCATCGGCCAGGCCGTCGGCCTCCAGTTGGTCCAACACCGCCTGGGCTTCCTTGTCCATCAGGGTGATCAAGTCGTAGTACTGGGCCCAATCGCGCCGGACCTCCGGCGTATCCGGGTAGTAGGGGGGCAACTGGGCCCGGGCCGGATCATGCCGCTCCCCCGGCCCCAGGCTGTCCAGACGCTTGAGCATCTGCGGGGTGCGATTGCGGATCTGGCTCTCGTGGGTGATGGTGAAATTGACCACCGCGAAGAAAGGCTTGTCCTTCGGCCGGTTGCGCCAGTGGGCCTTGTTACTGCACTCGTCCCAGGCCGTGAAGGGCGGATCGAACTGGTAGTCGGTCTTGCTGTTGTTCGTGCAATAGTAGCCGGCCGCCCGCAGGTATTCGGGGAAGCATTTGACGAAGTGCGGCGGGACGCCCTGGCAGCGCATGTGGTGCGTGCCGATCGTCGTGGGGTACATCCCGGTGATGATCCCCGACCGCGTCGGCGCACAGACGCCGGAATGAGAAAAGACGTTGTCGTACCGCACCCCCTGCGCGGCGAACCGATCGAGGTTCGGCGTCACCGCATACGTGTCGCCATAGCAGCCCAGATCCGGACTGATATCTTCCGTGCTGATCCAGAGGAAATTGGGACGGGCCGGCCCCGGCGACCGGCCGGCGGAGGGCGGATTCGCACCGCGGCCGGCCGCGGGAATCAAGGTCGCCACCGCCGAGCCCGATGCCACCTGCAAAAATGTCCTGCGATTCAATTGGCGCTGTGCACTCATTCTCATTACCCCTTTCCCCTTCTACCTTCTACCGTTGCTACTTCTTCCCTTTCTTCCCCTCTTGGGGCGTGCCGAGGAGACGGAGGGAATCCTCGAGCACGGGCAGGGCCTTGGTCTGAACGCGCGGGCTGCCGGCCGTGCCGGTGACCTCGATGCGCACGACGGCGCCCCCGAGACCTTCCGTGAGCGACTGGAGCACGGAGGGCCCGGCCGCGGCATGGCGGCTGCGGGCGGTCAACGTCAGGCTCATCTCTTCACTGGGCAGGTCCATCGTGCCGGCGCCGGCAAAGGCCGTGTTCCGGCCGGACAGATCCAGCTTCGGAATCAGCAGCTTGTCGCCCCGGATACAGGCATCGATCAGCATCCGCTCGAACGTATAATCCGTCGGCTCGTTCAGACGCAGAACCGACAGGACCGTGCCCAGCGGCGAGACCTTTCCCACCTGCATGTTCGCAATATCCACGTAGACGATCCCCTGCGGCCGCGGCGCCGCGGCACCAGGCAGCGGCGTCCCTTCGCCTGCGAAGCCCTCTCCCATACGGGCGTTGAGACTCAGCCAGGCATCCATCGTACCGCTGGAAGCGGCCGGCGGCAATTCGCGGCCCCCGCCCTTCTCGGCGCCCGCCGGCTGGCGCCCGGCCAGGAGGAACTGCTGCAAGTCCACGTCGTTGAACGCCACCTGGAGCACATACTCCGGTCCCGCGTCGCTCGTCCGGGACGACGGGCGCAGGGCGAGGGACGGGCCGACCTGGAGGTTGCCCAGCAGCTTGCCGCCGTAACAGCGGCCGACAAAATCCGCCGCGGTCCACGTCCGGGTGTTCGGATCGTAGATCGCCTCAAGGTTCATATCGGTGATCGTCTTGCCCCGAACCACGAGGCGCTCCGCGGCCAACCGGGCCCGGCCGCCGTCGAATCCCCGCTTCGTGTGGTAGGAGCCTTTCGTTTCCAGCACGCCGGACAACTCCATCGGCGACCCGGACACCTTCAAACGGCAAGGCCGGCGCGCACTCCCCGCCGGCGGAACGGTACGCTTCCCACCGCCCGGCCCCAGGTTCATCCGGCCCGCGAACTCCACCAGGATCTCGCCCTCCGCGCCCCCCCCACCGGTGTCCGCATCGCGATCCCGGGACACCTGCAGCGTCGTCAAATCCAGATCGAACGACCCTTCGGGCGCGAGCTCCCGATA
>VGYL01000103.1 GCA_016872975.1 Planctomycetota bacterium | reverse complement strand
CGTGATTCCGGCCGGAATCCTAGTACCGCATTTCGCAAGTCCTGAGACTACAAGGAGGAGGTTGCTTCGTCGCCGGGCTCCTCGCAATGACATGATTGCTTCGTCGCTGAAGCTCCTCGCAATGACATACTGGGGCGCCCTCTGTCATTGCGAGCGAGGCTCGCCGAGCGCGGCAATCATGTCATTGCGAGGCGCGCAGCGACGAAGCGACCTCCTCCCCATAGTCGCGGTACTTGTGAAATGCGGTACTAGATCAACATCCCGACGATACACGCGGTCACAAAGGAGGCCAACGTGCCGCCGATCATGCAGCGCAGGCTCAGTTGCGCGATGTCTGTGCGGCGGGAGGGGACCAGGGATCCGATGCCGCCGATCTGGACGGCGATCGAGCCGAAATTGGCGAAGCCGCACAGCGCGTAGGTGGCGATGGTGTAGGAGCGCGGACTCAACTGGTCCCGCAGTCTCGCCAGATCGAGGTAGGCAATGAACTCGTTGAGCACCGTCTTTTCGCCCAGCAGGAACGAGACGGCCAGTACGTCCTGGCGCGGAATGCCCATGATCCAGGCGAGCGGATAGAAGATCCACCCCACGATTCTCTGGAAGGTCAACGGTGCGGCCGCGGGCATCTCTTCGGCGGTCTGCGCCGCGTGCGCCAGGGAATACACGAGGAGCTGGGCCTGCGCGAGGCCCCAATTGATCAGGGCAATCAGAGAGACAAACGCCAGAACCATGGCGCCGACGTTGAGCGCCAGTTTCAGACCGATCGCGGCGCCGTGGCAGGCCGCATCGATGACATCTCGGCCTTGCAGTGGTACGTCCACGTGCACGCGGCCTTTGGTCGGAGAAACCTCCCGCTCGGGCACCATGATCTTGGCGATCACGAGCGAGGCCGGGGCGGACATGATCGACGCCGCCAGCAGATGCCCCGCGTCGATCCCCAGCCCCACGTACGCCGCCAGAACGCTGCCGGAAATGGTGGCCATGCCCCCGGTGAGCAGGGCCATCAGCTCCGAGCGGGTCATGGAGTCCAGATACGGCCGCACCAGCAGGGGGGCTTCCGTATGTCCCACGAAGATGTTGGCGGCGGCCGCCAGCGACTCCGAGCCGGAGACGTCCATCACACGCACCATGGACCAGGCCAGCCCCTTGACCACGGCTTGAATCACCCCCCAGTGAAACAGAATGGCGGTCAGGCTGGAGAAGAACACGATCAGCGGCAACACGGAGAACGCGAAGTAATGCTCCTGGAATCCTTCGCCGAAAAGAAACGTCGAGCCCTCGCGCCCGCAGGCGATGACGCCATTGACGAACCGTCCCAGGGCGTCGAAGACCCAGCGGCCGGGCGCCGTCTTCAGGATCAGCAGGGCAAAGACCAATTGAAAGACGAGGCCCTTGGCGACCAGGCGCACCGGAACCTGTCGGCGATTCTCGGAGAGCAGCCAGGCCAGGCCCAGCATGACCCACAGTCCTGCGAAACCCATCAGCTTGGGCACTATGTTTTCCATCGGTTCACCTTTTCGCACCGGCAGCGGCGGGCCACACACCGCGGCCCCTTTCTACCGTGTCGCTCCGGACTGGTTATGAAGGAGAAGGTATTGCATTGGACGTGAAGCACAGGTTGGATGACTCGTACTCAGGTTTTGTACCGGTCGTAGGTCACGCGGGTCTGAGCGCCCGCGATGGACACGTCCAGGATCCGATCGACCCGGATGCCGGTTCTCTCCTGAATTCTCTGGATGCCCCGGTATTCTTCCTTCTGTACGGCGGCGACGGCTCCTTCGATGTAGACATCCGTATTCCGCAGCAGATTGATCAGCCCGATGAGCGTGCCGCCGCTGCTCACCGTGTCGTCAATGATGTAAACGGTATCGCCCCGCTGGATTCCATAAGGGTAGAGGTTGCCTTGGTGATACTCCATGGAAAAGGCCGTTCCGTGTGCTTCCGGTCCCGGAAACCACTTCGCGCCGGCGATGGGCATGTTCGTGTACAGAGAGACCGCCCCCAGGAGCTGCGAGCACCTGTCGAATTCCGCGACCAGCTTGTCGATCTGCGCGCGGGGAACGTACTGACCGATCTTGAACGCGGTCTCTCGCAGGAGCTGCGCCGGCGTGGCGGGGTAATGCTCACTCAAGGGCACCACCATGAATTGCACTTCTTTGCCTTCCGGACTGGCAATGGCAACCAGGTCTTTTCCCTCGTAGGAGGAATGCAGCACGTTTGCCGAGACATCGATGGGCGGGTTGTCGCAATACTTGGTGAAACGGCAGTTGGCGGTTTCCACCCTGCTCCTTCGGCCGCCGACCTCCACGGTGAGCAAGGACTTGATATTCCGGTTCGCCAAGTGAGCCCGGCCGAAGCTCTTGCCGTTGTACGTCTTCTCCGCCAAGACGTAGATTTCATCGATCGTCGCTCCTCGGGCTTCGATCAGGCGAATCAACGTGCCCAGCGTTTCGCCCCGGTCCAGAACGTCGTCGACGATCGTGACGGTATCGCCCGCCTGGACCCCCTGAAGGACCAGCCGGCCGCCGCGGTAAGGGGCACTGGGGCCAAAATAGGGCACAAGCCTGTCGGCCAGGTCCGCCGGCGTCCAACGGGCCATGGCCGTATCGTTTCCGTTGAGAAAGGAAAGGGCGCCGGCAATATGGCCGGCCCCGTGCTCTTCCGTGACGATCTTGCGGTGTGGCTCGATGGAGCTGGCGAGGATTGAGGCACACACGCGCAGCGTCTCGGGGTCCAGCCTGGGAGTCAACTCGGAGAGCGTGCTGAGGATTCTCTTTCTGCCCTCCCGGGCCGGAATCGTCGGCTGGTCGTCATACGCGCGAATGAATTTGTACATGACTCCACCACTACAAGGCCCGCCAACCAGGCGGTTTCCACCCCCAAGGCGCTGCGCCGGCGGTCGGCCGTCACGGCGCCGGCGGCTCGGGAGCCTTCCCCTGGCGATACCGCTGGCGGTACTTGTCGTACAAGCGCTGGTGTTTGTTGGCCAGGTCGATTCGGCGTCCCTGCAGGAACAGCTCGCGGACGTGCGTGGTGATCTCCAGCGGGTCCCCGTCGGTCACGATCAGCGTCGCGTCCTTGCCCTCTTCCAGGCTGCCGACGCGATCGGCCACGCCCATGATCTGGGCCGGGTAGAGGGTGACCGCCTTGAGGGCTTCGTCCTGGGGCAGGCCGTAGGCCGCGGCCTTGGCGGCGTGATACGGCAGATTGCGGAGTGCCGAGGAACTGCCTGCGGCGATACAGAACTTCACGCCCGCGCGGTGGAGCCGCAGCGGCAGCGTGAACGGCTCATCGAAATCGGCGTCGCGCCGGTCCGGCAGGCTCAGGACCGACGTGACCACCACCGGAATCCCTCTCTCCCGGAGCAGATCGGCACAGTGCCCGGCCTCGCGGCCCCCGACCAGGACCGCGCGGAGCTTGTGCTTGGCGACCCAACTGACGGCGGCCTGGATCTCCAGCAGGGAATTGGCCCGAATCCAGACCGGAAGCTCCCCGCGCAGCACCGGGACCATCGCCTCCCAGCGGACATCCGTGGGGGTGACCCGACCGTCGATTCCGGGCGCTTCGAGGGTCATCCGATAGGCTTGGGCGTCCTCCACCGTCCGCTCCAGGATATCGATCCGTTTCTGGATGCGGTCCCGCTGCTGCCTGGACGCCGCATCGTCCTGGACCCCCATTCTCATGGCCGGCCAGTTGATCATCAGGCTCAGCGGGGCCGCGAGGGTCATCTCCTTCCAGGTCCAGCCGTCGGTCATCACGAGCGCGGACCGGCCGGCAATCAGACCGCCGGTCGGCGCTACCAGCGCCAGTGCGATGCCGTTGGCCCGTGCGACGGGAACGTGCTCGGACTCGGGGTTGATGGCAACCTCCGCGCGCACGTTGGGATTGATATCGCCGCGCTCGGCGTGATCGTTCGTGACGTCCACGCTGCCGATCTCGGTCAGTCCCAACAGCGAGTGGCTCTCGATCAGACCCGGATAGACGTGTTGGCCCTTCAGGTCGATCGTGATCGCGTCCGGCGGGATCGGGATGGCCGTTCCCAAGGCCACGATCTTGCCCCGGTCCATCACGATCGTGGCGGCTGCGAGGGACGGGCTGGAGACCGGGTGAACCGTGGCGTTGACCAGGGCGATCGGCTGGGACTGCGGCGGCGCCGGGATCTGGCCGTACGCCAGCAGCGCCGTCAACAAGATTGGAATAATGGAATAGTGGAATGATGGAATGATGGGAGTTGAGGGGCGTCTCCCGTCACCCAGTATTCCAGCATTCCAATATTCCAGTATTCCCTGGTGTGGTGTCTTCGGCATCATTTTCGGCATTCCTCGCAAGCTCGCTCAGTCCTGATCTTCCCTGGTCTTGTTGCTTTCGTTCCATATCTTCTGCACCAGTCGCGCCCGTTGGACCGCGACCTGTTCCCGGAGTTGCCGGTCGGTCTCGAGGTCGAAATACCGGCGGCCGTCAATCCAGGTCTGCTCGCAGATGCTGTAGGTGGAAAGCGGCGCATGGCTCCAGAGCACGAAGTCGGCCTCCTTGCCCGGCTCCAGGCTGCCGAGGCGGTGCTCCAGGCCGAGTTGGCGGGCGGCGTTGCACGTGACGAACTTCAGGGCCTCTTCCGGGGGGACCCCGCCGTACTTGACCGCCTTGGCCGCCTCGGTGTTCATCCGCCGGGCCAGCTCGATACTGTCGGAGTTGAAGCTGACCAGGATGCCCTCCTCGTGCAGCAGCGCGCCGTTGTACGGGATGGCGTCGTAGGCCTCCACCTTGTACGCCCACCAGTCGCTGAACGTCGTGGCCATGGCGCCGTGCCGCTTCATCTCCGCCGCGACCTTGTAGCCTTCCAGGACGTGGATGAACACGTCGAAGGTGCACCCGACTTCCTCGGCCAGCTCCAGCATGGCGTGAATCTCGTCCTGGCGATAGGCATGGCAGTGGATCAGCATGTTGCGGTCGAGGATATCCAGGAGGCACTCCAGCCGCAGATTGGTGCGGGGCGGGATGAGATTGCGGTTCCTCTGGCTCTGCTGGCGGTAGCTCTCCCATTGCCGGCGGTAGTCCCGGGCGGCCAGGAAGGCGTCGCGGATGATCTCGACCGTGCCCATGCGCGTGTCGGGGTAGCGGGCAGCGGACCGCTTGACGTTCTCGCCCAGCGCGAGTTTCAGCCCGGGCTTGGCGTCCCGCAGGATCATCTCCTCCGGCAGCGCGCCCCATCGGAGCTTGATGACGGCGTAAGTCCCTCCGATCGGATTGGCCGAGCCGTGCAGGGTGCAGGCCGTCGTCAGGCCGCCGGCCAATTGCCGGTAGATGTTGATATCATCGCTGTCGATCACGTCGGCGACGCGGACCTCCGCGGTGACGGCGTGGGTCGATTCATTCACGCCGCCGCTGATGGCGACGTGCGCGTGCGCGTCGATCAGTCCGGGCGTGACATGCTTGCCGGCGGCGTCCAGGACCACGGCTCCTTCCGGTGCGGCCAGGTCCCGGCCGACTTGGGCGATCTTGCCACGCTGGATCAGCACGTCGCCGGGACTGAGGATGCCGTCGGGGCCGCACGTCCAGACCGTGGCGCCTTTGATCAGGAGGACCTCCGGCTGTTCCGGCGGGGCGGCACGGCCGAACGCCCCTTCGGGATACACGAGCGCAAACTCGGCCTTCGTCGGCGCCGCCGCGGGCTCCTCGGCTTCGGCGGCCTTTGGAGGCTCGACGATTCCCGCCCGCCACTGGAAACGGCGGGCATCGTCCAGGACGCCGTGGCCCTGGAGGATCTTGCCCTCGATGATTCCCGTCATTCGCACCCAGCCCTCGCAGCCGAACACCGCGCCGGGGAACGATATCAGCAGGACGCGGTCCTGCCGGGTCACGCGCTGGGCCTTTGTTTCTTTCTCCTGCAAGCGCAGCGTGATGGCCGGCCGGGCGGCGGTGCCGGTGATCTTCATCGTGCCGTCCACCCGCTTGTCCTGCATCTGGACCCCGATGCTCCACTGGCCGCGGATGTCGAGGTCGGGCTCGCTGGTGATGACGAAGCGGTCGCCGGCCACCCACGTCTCCAGGATGCGGGTCTTGCCGGCGAACAGGTCCCCGTCGGTGACCACGAAATTCGCCAGCTTGCCTCTCTGGAGACTGCCGAGCAGATGCGACAGGCCCAGCCACTGTGCCGGCCGGGTCGTCAAGGCGGCCAGTGCCGTCTCCTGGGGCAGGCCCCGCCGGACCGCCTGCCGCACTTTCGCCAGAAACTCCGCCCGCGATTTCAGGTGGGCCGTCGTCAGGACGAACTCGACACCGTTTCGGGCCAGCCGGCCCGGATTCTCCGGCGCGAAATCCCAGTGCCGCAGCTCCCGGAGATCCACCCGCAGCTCCTGCTCCGGGCAGGAGACATCCGGGGCCTTCGGGAAGTTGACGGGAACGATCAAACGCAGACCCGTCTCCTGCACCGCCGCCAGACGGCGGTACTCGTGGCCGGACCCGAGCACCCACATCTCCAAGCCGAATTCCTGCGCGAGCTTCGACACCCGCAGGATGTCGAGTTCGTCGGCAACCTGCATGATCACCGGTTTCTCGCGTCGCACGCAAGGGCTCAGTGCCGTCAGCGCCAGGTTTGTCTCGGGCGCCGCCTGCCCGGCGCCGGCCTGGCGGAACTTCAGCCAGGCTTCCTCGTACCACCGCGTGTCCAGCAGGGTCTGTCGCACCAGCGCGACGGCTCCCATGAGCGAGACCGGATACTGCCGGCCGTCCCGATGCCACAGCGACATGGCCTGCGCGACATCCTCGGCCAGGATCACCTGGTGCGGCGGTTTCTGATCGAGAAGAACCAGGACGCCGGTCCCCTTGAAAATGCCGTCTTTGGGAAACGTCACCGCGGCGCAGAATCCGGCCTTGCGCAGATCCTCGGCGGCGCCCGGGTCCCGGGCCAACAGGGTCGAAGCCCGTCTCTGTGCCAGGACACAGGGGTTCCAGTGCGCGGCGCCGGTCTTGCCGTCCGTCGCCCCGGCGGCCATGCCGTAATCGGTGTACAAGTCGATGAAGCCCGGGTACAGGGTCTTGCCGCTCATATCGCGGACCACCGCATCCGCCGGAATCGCCACCGCGGTGCCCACCTGCTCGATGCAGCCCTCGCGCACGACCAGGGTCGCCCCTTCCAGCACGGCCCCGGGCCCCGTGACAATCCGGGCGTTGGTCAGGGCAAAGGTCCTCGGGGTGTGGCCGTGGAGACCGATAACCGGCTCGGTCTGCCCCGCCACAGGCGAGACGCAAGAGAACAGCCACAGCGCCAGGAGACAGGTTGGGGGACGAAACCGCGGGATCGAATCACTCATAGAAAAGCCCTTTTCTGCCCATCCACGGCCCACCGGCCGCCGGTCGAGTAATATCGTGCACGACGCATTGTCCGCAGATTCTACGACAAAGCGCGGAAATGTCAAAAGCCGAATCGCTTGGGAATGATCGCTTGCGGTGTCAGAACCAACGGCGCGGGCGGTTCTGCGTGGCGGCGACGGCCTGTTTGACCAGCTCGACATCCTCGCGGACCTGCCAGTCGAACATGCCCAGGCAGACGAAGTCCGCCCCGTTCTCGAAGGCGAAGCGGATGCCTTCCTGCGCCGGAATCGCGCCGGCGGCCATCACCTTGAACGCGATCCATGGCACCGGCACGTCCCGCATGAATTCGATGGTCCGCTCGTGCTCGTGGCAGAACATGTTGTCGTGGTACTCATCGTGGTGGGGCGAGTCCGGCTCGTACATCTCGCTGAAGCGCCGCTTCTCTTTCGGATGGGCGGACCAGTAGCGGTCGTGGTGCAGGGTCAGCATGTAGAAGTCCGGCGTGAGACCCTGCTTCACGCAGAAGGCGATCGGCTCGAGCCGGTGGGCACAGATGCCGACCGGGATGTCGTACGCCTTCATGATCTCGAAGGCCCGGATGATGTTGTCCTGCTTGCCCTGGTGGTACCAGATGTCGCTGGCGCCGCCCCAGAGGTAGGCGGCGGCGGCCCCGAGCTCGAGATGCTCGGCCAGCAGCTTCTCGTAGCGGTCGATGTCCGTGGTGATCACGTCGGCGATCCAGCGCATCTTGCCGCCCCATTCGTCCCAGTAGCGGGACAGGCGCAACTGGCGGAAGTTGGTGTGTTTCAGGATGATCGCGTTGGAGCCGTACTCCTCGGACAGCTTCATGGTCATCAGGACGCGGTCTTCGGTGTTGTAGTTGCGGGACAGGGCGTTGACGTACTTCAGGTCCCGGGCGTGCATGTTCGTGCCGATCAGGTTGCTGCCGCCGATGAGCCGGCCCAGACGCAGGTCCTTGATCCGGCCGGCGGGCATCTGTTGTTGGCGGGCGACCGTCTCGGGGGCCGTCAGGTCCAGCTTCCGGAGCCGGACGTACTCCAAGCGGTCGGCCCGGCTGACCAGGGCGGCCCCTGCCGCGGCATCCAGGGAGTCCGCCGCCGGCGGGGTCGCGGACGCCTGGGCGGAGGCGCCGAAAGTGGGCAGGGCGCCCAAAGCGCCCAGGAACTGTCTGCGGGTCGCGGCATTCTCTTGGCTCATCGTCGATCTCCGCCTCCTGCTGGAGTTCTGCAAAATGGGGAGTTGGGCCTATTATTCTTCTCGGAAATCCGCTTCCCGTCCCGGCCCGGAGGCCGCGCCGGGCCGGTTGGGGACCAAGTTCGAAAGAAAGAAATCGGGAAGCGGATTTCCGAGAAGAATCCGCCGCCGGCCCCGCCGGCGCGGGCGGCCGCGAACGGGCCCCGGCCCGCTTCCCGATTTCTTTCTTTCTCAAGCAGGCCCAACTCCCCATTTTGCATAACTCCAGCTCCTGTCTATGTCTGGCGTGGGAAGGGGAAACGCGCGAAGACGGCGTTGCCGTCGAGCTGACGCTCGATCCGCATCAGCTCGTTGTACTCGGCCACGCGCTCGGAGCGGGAAATGGAGCCGATCTTGACCTGGCCGGCACTGGTGCCGACGGCGAAGTCCGCCTCGAAGGGCAGCTCCGTCTCGCCGGAACGGTGCGAGATGATCGTCGTCATGCCGTACTCGCGGGCCAGCTTGATCGTGCCGAAGGTCTCGGTGATCGTGCCGATCTGATTGGCCTTGATCAGGACCGAGTTGGCGGCGTTCCGCTCGGCCCCGATCCGCACCCGCTCGGGGTTGGTGACGAACAGGTCGTCGCCGACGATCTGCACCTTGTTCCCGGTCTTGTCCCGGAGCCGGGCGAACCCGTCCCAGTCTTCCTGGTCGAGGCCGTCCTCGATCGAGACGATCGGGTACCGCTCGACCCAGTCCGCCAGCAGGTCCACCATCTGGGCGGAGGTCAGCTCCAGGCCGTCCTTCTCCAGGCGGTATTTGCCGTCCCCGTAGAACTCGGACGCCGCCGGGTCCAGGGCGATCACGATCTGCTCGCCGGGCATGTAGCCGGCCCGCTCGATCGCCGCCATGATCAACTGCAGAGGTTCCTCATTGGAGGCCACCGGCGGGGCGAACCCGCCTTCATCGCCGACCGTGGTCGGCCAGCCCCGTTCCAGGACGAGGGGCTTGAGCAGGTGAAAGACCTCGGAGACCCAGCGGGTGGCCTCGACGAAGGAGGGGGCCCCGATAGGCACGATCATGTACTCCTGGAGGTCGGACGAGCCGATCGCGTGCTTGCCGCCGTTGAGGACGTTGGTCAGGGGCACGGGCATGACAAACGGCTCGTCCGCCGGCTTGCCGAAGAGCTCGGCGGTATACTGATAGAACGGGATCTGCCGGACCAGGGCGCCCGCCCGCAGGCACGCGATCGAGACGGCCAGAATCGCGTTGGCGCCCAGGCGGGATTTGTCCGGGGTGCCGTCCAGCTCGATCATCCGGCGGTCAATCCCGGCCTGGTCCGTCACGTCGAACCCGAGCAGGGCCGGCGCGAGGGTCTCATGGATATGGCGCACGGCCCCCAGCACGCCCTTGCCCAGATAGCGCTGCGAGTCGTCATCGCGCAATTCCAGGGCCTCGTGTCTGCCCGTCGAGGCGCCGGAGGGCACCATGCCGGAGGCCTTCAGGTGGCGGTCCAGATACACGGTGGCTTCCACCGTCGGATTGCCGCGGGAGTCCAACAGTTCCTGTGCGGTAATCTGCCTGATGTTCATGGCCATTTCTCCAGGGTTATCGGTACGTCCTTGTCATGGCCCCAGCATACCAGATCGGGGCGCTCGCGTCATAGGGAAAACCCTACGAGCGTCCCGATTTCGGGGACCTCTGACAGGGATTGCGTGCCGTTCGAGGGGGCACCTCCTCACGTCCCGCGTGGAAGGTCGCGCCTTCGCTTCTGCACGGCACAGGACGTGCTCTGTTGACGCGGCGGCGGTTGACGCCTAGACTGGGCCGAACACGGCTTCAACGGAGATAGTGTGGATGCACCGGCACGCCGATGGGCATGGACAGCAACAGAAGCACCGAAGCCACGACCACCACGCGGACGTGCGCACGATCTCGCGCCGGCGGCTGCGGGGGGCCTTCGGCATCATTCTGACCTTCCTCATCGTCGAGGTGATCGGCGGCATCGTCACCGGCAGTCTGGCCCTCCTGGCGGACGCGGGACACATGCTCACGGACCTGCTGGCCCTGGCGATGGCGATCTTCGTCGGGCATCTGGCCGACTGGCCGGCGACGCCGCAGCGGACCTTCGGCTTTCTCCGGGCCGAGGTCGTCGGCGCGTTCATCAACGGGGCCTCCTTGATCCTCGTCGTTGGCCTGATCCTCCGCGAGGCGGTCAGCCGATTCCTGCACCCGCCCGAGGTGGCGGGGGCGGGGATGCTGGCGGTGGCCTTGGCAGGTCTGCTGGCCAACCTCGCCAGCGCCTGGGTGCTGTCGGGCAGCCGCAAGGAGAACATCAACGTCGAGGGAGCCTTCCTGCACGTGCTGGCCGACACGCTCGGCTCGATTGGCGCGGTGACGGCCGGTCTGGTTATCCTGCTGACCGGCTGGATGCCCGCCGATCCGCTGGCGAGCGTCCTGATCGCGCTGCTGATCCTCGCCAGCGGCATCAGCCTGTTACGGCGGACGGTCGCCATCCTGATCCAGGCCACGCCCGCCCACCTCGATTTCTACGAGATCAAGACCGCCCTGGAGGCCAACGCGCACGTCGCCGAGGTGCACGACCTGCACATCTGGGCGGTGACCTCGGGCTTTCCCGTCCTGACGGCCAACGTCTGGCTCAAACCCGCGTGCCGCGACCCCGCCTGCTGGCAGCAGTGCCTGCGCCAGTTGCAGACCATGCTCCACGAGCGGTTCGGCATCGACCACGCCACCCTCCAGCTCGAACCCGCGGGGATTTCTCGCATGCTGGACTGATGCGCAGATATCGATCGGCCTGTCCAAATGCGAGGAATCAGGCACGAACGAACACGGACAGCCACAGACGAGCACGGACGGACTCGGACGAGAATGTCCGTGAATGTCGGTGCCGGTCCGTGGTCTTGTTCTGCCGCTCAGCCGAGCGGCAGGGCCGCGGGGAACCGCCTTAGGATGCCGGCGACCGGAATTTGTCCCTGGATGCGCACGGTCTCGTCCGTGATGGGGTTGTGCCAGACGGAGGGGGTGTGCGCCGGCAGGGCGATGCTCGTGTCCTCCCACACCCGCGGACCGAGGGGCGGCTCCCCGGGTCGGACCAGGGATGTCAGAAACCGTGGGACGACGACCAGAGCGCGGGCCGGCCCGGCGATCCGGGAAAAGGCCACGAGATGCTCCGCCCGGCTTCCGGCCACGGAGGCGGGCCGATAGTCTCCCGTGTCGAAGAGGCTCCGATTGGCCCGCCGGGCACGCAAACCGCGATAGATCAGGAAAAGCTTGACGGAGGCGTCCCGCAACGCATAGGGTGGGCTGTGCCCGCCATTTCTTCCGGATGGAAAGAACCGATGGATGGAATGCACCGCACTACGGCTTGTGATCTCCTTCAGCATCCGTTGGCGCTGCGCGAAATCCACGGGCCGGCGGTTGTCCGGGTCCACCGGGTTGAGGTCCCACAACTCCGACCCCTGGTAGAAATCGGGCAACCCGGCGCAGGCGATCTTCAGCATCGTTTGGGACAGGGAGTTGTAGACACCGTACGCGCTGACTTCGTTCTGAAACGGCAGGAAGTCGGACCAGAAATCGTTTTCGGGCGACCGAGTCAGAATCTTGTCGACGAACTCCCGGCAGGCGGCCTCATAGGGCTCATTGTGCTGCACCCAGTTGCTGTGGGTCTGGGCCTCGCGAATCGCCTTGACCATGTAGTCCTTGACCCGCTGGGCAAAGTCTTCCAGAGCCGTGTCCCGGATTGCGTGGCCCGTGGCTCGTGACTCGTGACTCGTGACTCGGGCCACGGGTCACCGGCCACGGGTCACTTTCCGACGGATCACTCACTTCGAAAGGCAGGGCGCCGACCAGCGTCTGATACAGCAGGTACTCGTCATTGCGGTCCGGCGCGAGCGCGCCGTCGCAGCGCTGCTTGTGACGCTCGTTCATCCGGGCCCAGCGGGTGACGGCCTGCCGCCAGCGCTCGGGCATCTCGGAGAGGACGTTGAGCCGGGCGCGGACGCCCTCGCTGCGTTTGGAGTCGTGCGTGCTCGTGGCGTTCATCGCGTGCGGCCAGTCCCGGGCCCGTACTGCATGGAAGCGATGGAACTCCTCCAGCGCGAGGCCGAACGTGTTTGGGTCGCCACCCACCTCGTTGAGCGACACGAAACGATTGTAGACATAGAGCAGGGTGTCCTCGAAGCCCTTGGCCATCGCGGGGCCGGGGAATTGCTGGAAACGCATCAGAAAATACCGGCGGGCGTCGCGGCCCGCGTCTGGTGATTCGTGGCCCGTGGCCGGTGACTCATGATCCGCGACCCGGGTCACAGGCCACGGGTCACTCTCCGGCGCCGGCAGGGCCGAGAGCAGAAGCCGGGCCACGTGGTCCATGCCCGGCCCGCATTCGGGACACTTGTCCCGCGCTTGCTGGATCGCGTGGGCGAGAACAGCCTGGTCCTCCCGCGTGGCGCGGTGGGCGTCCACGTAGGTGCGGTAGACAGGGAACGCCGCCATCAGGGCGGTCAGGGCGCTGCGGAGGAAGACGCGGGGCGGCGCCTGCTGCACAGTGGCGGCGCCTGCCGCCGGGCGGCCTGGGCGAGCCTCGAAGGT
>VGYL01000102.1 GCA_016872975.1 Planctomycetota bacterium | reverse complement strand
TGACGAGCAGTTGCGTCGGCTGTCACGAGCCGCGGCACCACGCGCCCCCGCCCGCCCAGGCCGCCACGTTGCACGCGCTGCGACGGCCGCCCTCCCCGATCGAGCCGCTGGCGGGCATTCCCGAGGTGTTCGACTACCCGCGCGACATCCAGCCGATCCTCGACCGGCACTGCGTGCGCTGCCACGACTACGACCGGCGCGAAGGCGGCGTCATCCTGACCGGCGACCGCGGGCCGATCTTCTCCCACAGCTACTACATCCTGACCGCCCGGCAACTGTTCGCCGACGGGCGCGACCGCCTGGAGACGAACCTGCCGCCCCGCGCGGTGGGCACGTCCGCCAGCCCGCTGATGAAGATGCTCGACGGCACGCACCAGGGGGCACAGCTCACCGCCCACGAGCAGGACATGATCCGCTACTGGATCGAGTCGGCGGCGCCGTATCCGGGGACCTACGCGGCCCTCGGCACCGGCCAGATCGGCGGGTTCCCCAAGAGCGTGCTGGACACCAGCGACCGCGCCTGGCCCAGCTCGGTCGCCGCCGGCGAGGCGATCCAGCGCCGCTGCTATGGCTGTCACGACAAGTCGCGGCCGCTGCCGCGTTACCTGTCGGACGACCTGGGGCTGGTGCTGTCCAACCCTGACCCGAACGACCTCCGCATCAAGTACTCCCGGCACCTGATGTTCAATCTCTCGCGGCCCGAGAAGTCGCTGATCCTCCTGGCCCCCCTGGCCCAAGCCGCCGGCGGTTACGGCCTGTGCGGAAAAAAGGAATCGTCCAGCGTTGAAGGGTTGCGCAGCTCGTCACGTCAGACGCCGGACGTCCTGCGCGACGAGCCTCGCAACCGCAACCGCGCTACGATTTTTGCGGATACGAACGATCCGGACTACCGGAAGATCCTCGCCTTGTGCCGTGCCGGTCAACAGTACCTGGAGGAGATCAAGCGGTTCGACATGCCGGGCTTCCGGCCCGATCCGAGCTACATCCGCGAGATGAAGCGCTTCGGCATCCTGCCCGCGGACTTCGCCCCGGACGCTCCCCTCGACGTCTACGCCACCGACCGCGCCTACTGGCGCTCGCTCTGGTGGCAGCCGGCGCCGCCGAGAGCCGCAGACGCCCTCCGCAATCCCTGAACGCCCGCATCCACGCCGGCCGAAAATGCGATTCCGCAACCCCCATCTTCGATAGCATCCCGCCGGTCGAAGCTGATGATTTCAGCCTTCTTGGCGGATCGTCAGGCTGAATTGGCGTGGGAGGCTGCACCGCCCAGGCCGCACGCCTTCGCGCCGGGAGCCATCGTCCGGGCGTCAGCGGTAGGGTGGGCTCCGCCCACCGATTCCCGCGCATGTGACGATGCGTACGGACGGTTGACCAGAGCCTGCTCCACCGGGTTGCAGAAAAATGGTGGGCCGAGCCCACCCTACCGCTGTCGCTCTGTTGGGCTTCTGCTGTAGATAAAGGGCGGCTGAATCAATGGCTCGGTAAAAGGCTAAAAGCGATTCCGCAACCCCGTTTTCGATAGCGCCCCGCAGGTCGAGGCTGCTGATTTTAGCCTTCTACCGGATCGTCGGATCGTTGATTCTTTTGGGGGGCGGAAATCGTGCCTGCGTGCATTTTCCCTCAAGTGCGGAACACGGCCGTGCCTGGGTTGGGGGGGCCCTGGCGGCCCGGGTCACGAGCCACGGAATACGGACGACGGCTGTCCTCCGTTCTTTGTCCTCTGTCCGCTACCGGGTCCCGGCAACCCCGGGCAGCGGGGGCGGCGCGCGACCTTTGTTGTCAGGATGGCCGATCAAGAGCGGCAACCCCGGGCAGCGGGGGCGGCGCGATGCTGCTGAACAGGACTTCGGTCGTCGGCAGGGTCAGCACGGCGTAGTTTCTCCCGCGCACGACGTCGCCGGGGTTCATGATGCGCACCTGCTCGCCCTCTTCCAGGAAGGCGTAGTTGGTCGAGCCAAACAGGATGAATCCGGTCTCCGGATGGTCCTTTCGGACCTGCAGCGACAGCTTGAGCATGTCGATCTCGGAGTGTTCCAGGATCGTCACCCCCAGGTCGAGCTGGAGGTAGAACTTGTACCCGTCGATCTCCACGACGGGCTCCTGCCAGGGGATCAGCCTCCAGTTCTCGGGGACCTGGGCCGGGTTCCTCTGGTCCTTGCGGAGAAAGTAGTGCACGGTGAACCCTTGCAGCGCCTCGATCCCGATGTCCTGCGTCGCGAGGTTGCCGCAATGAATGATGTGCCGGACCCGCTTTTTCTCGAGCGCCCGTGCCAGATGCGTCCAGAAACCCGCATCCAGCTCCGAGATGTTCAGACTGTCGGACACGATGCCGATGGAGCAGGGCTCCTTCAGGGGCTTGGTCCTGGGGATGCGGGAGAACGTGATCGCTTTGGTCTCCGTGTCCACCACGGCGAATTCGTACCCGTCGTACGAGTCCTCGATGGCGCCGGGGTTGACGAAGTTGATCAAGTGGCCCTGCTTGTAGATCTGGTGGTGCGTGTGGCCGGAAAAGAGCCACTGCACGCAGTCGTAGTCCTTGCGGATGTTCTCCAGGGTCTTGACCAGCTCCGACTCGGCCCCGGTCAGGAACTCGAAGGAGCGTTTGTGTCCGATATAGAAGCGCAGGCCGTTCGGCAGGGTGACGATGCGATCGCCGGGCTTGGTGAACTTCCAGCCGGGGGGCGGAAAACAGAACTCCTTGAGTCCGCTTTGCTCTTCGATCAGCGCACAGACGACCGGCAGATTCCCGAACAGCTCGCTGCGCAGATGCGTGGGGAAGATGTCGCCGCAATGGAAAATCACCTCCACCCCGCGCCTCCGGAACTCCTCGATCACATGCGGGAGGGCGTTGGCCCTATCGTGATGGGTGTCCGACAGTACGCCGATAATCATGATCGGTTCTCCTGGTCCGGGCCGCCGTGGGCCGAAGGTGCCCGACCCACGCGGGACGGGTCAACATCGGCCGATGCGCCCGTGTTCGTACTCCTTTTCTCGGCTATCGGCAAGCGAAAACCCCAGGAGTATTTCCGCCGTTGCAGCACCTAGTCCGGCATTTCGCAAGTCCTGAGACGATAGAGTAGAGATTGCTTCGTCGCTGAAGCTCCTCGCAATGACATACTGGGGCGCCCTATCCCATTGCGAGCGCGGCTCGCCGAGCGCGGCAATCTACCACCCATCGTCGCGGTACCTGTGAAACGCGGCACTGGCCGCCGGGCCCTGCGCTTCATTGCTTGCGCGTCATCCCCTCTCCCAGCAGGGGCAGGACCTGTGTCGCCTCGGCGGGGCCGTAGTTGAAGATCGTGAACCCGCCGGTCTTCAGTTGGCGGGTGATGTCGATCTGTTCGATCAGCCGGCAGATGTCCGTGGGGTCGCTCCAGGTGCTCAGGCCGATCCCGGGATAGCAGGGGACCTTGCCGGCCCAGGCGAGTTGCGGCTCGATCATGTGGCGGAACTGGCCGGCGGATTCGGTGTAGTCCATGGGACAGACGAAGTCGAGATATCCCTGCTCGCACCAGAGTTTCCAGTCCTGCCCGACGGCGTCGCGGTCCGCCAGCCAGTTGCGAAAGACTGCCGCGGAGATCTTGATTCCCGGCCGGACCTGGCGGGCCTGCCCGGCGACCGCCGCCACGACTGTCGTGATCTGCCGGCGGCGGAAATCCAGCCATTTGGCGGCCAGCTCCGCGTTGTTCCGCGTGTCGGCCGGCCAGGCGTTGACCTTCCGGCGAACGGACGCCTCGAACCTGGCACGGCAGCCCGGGCAGAAGCAGCCCTGGCGATCCGGGTAGCGGATATAGTCGAAGTGCAAACCGTCCACCGCGTACTTCCGTGCGACCTCCAGCAGGGACTCGATCTCGAGCTTCTGGTTCTCCGGGTGCGAGGGGCAGAGCCAGCGGTCGTTCGACGTGCCGTCGTAGGCCACCTGGGTCCGGCCTTGGGCCTTCATCTGCGCGACGAACGCTTTGTCGGCGGCCGAGCCCATGTTGTAATTGACTTTCCAGACGTGGCATTGCACGCCGTACTTCTTGCACGCCGCCAGGCAAAGCTCGATTTGATCGCCCCTCTCGCTTACGGTCGCCGACACGGGCAGCACGTCGCTCGGATAGTAGGCCACGCCGCCCCAGAGCATGTTCGGCAGGATCGCGGTGAAGCCGTTGTCCGCCAGGAGCTTGATGGCTCCATCCCAGCTCAGGCCCGCCACACCGAAGGCACTGTGACACCAGAAGGCCCGATGCTCGCCCGCGACAGGGGTTTGGGCCAGGCAGTAGGCGTGGATCAGGAATTGCTGCGCTTGCTCCGCGGCCGCGAGGGCCTGGGGGAACTCCCCCTGGGACAGCCGGGTCAGCCCCTCCTGGCGCCATTGGTCCGCGCCCTGCAGGGCCGAGAGGGCATCGCTCGGCGCCGAGACCAGCGCCTCAATGCCTCGGTATGCGGTGTCATAGTCCTCGTAGGGACCGAGCCGCCCCATCCGCTCGATGGCTCCGCCGGCGGCGTCACGCCACAACTCCGGGACCAGATGACCGACCAGGGCCAGGAGCAGGTGCAGCTTGTTGACCCGGTCGTCCGGGAGGAGGACGTGGGTCAGGCAGATCGCGTTGTCGCTGACCAGGACCGCGGGCTTGCCGGTCGATTGCCCCTCGGCGGTATGCCACCACGCCGCGACGTAGCTGCGGCCTTCCAGGGGCGACATCTCGTTGATGTTCCAGGAGCTTTGCTGCGTGACCGCCGGCATTCCCACGAGCGACTTCTCGGCGGGCCGGATCGAGGAGAAATAGCCCGCGTACTTCTGCGAAACGTGCGCGCCATTGCGAATGCCTGCCGCCTGCTCCAGATCCCGCGGGAGACGGTAACCGGCGAGGAGCTTGCCGCCTTCGCGGAGGAAGCGGGCGATCGCGGTGACCGCCGCGTCCGGCATGCCCGGGTTATAGGGGAGCACGACGAGCCGAGTCCCTTTGAGCCTCTCGGCGGTAACGTCAAGGTCGCTGGCGACAACATAGGCCAGGCCCACCCGATCCAGGAATTGCGCTAGGGCATCGGTGTACCGCTTCACCGCCTCGAGTTCCCCCGGGGCGCCGGCGGCCACGGAGTCGTTGCGGATAAGGACGATCTTTCCCCCGCCGCCGAACAGGCCCAACGCGGCGATGTAGAACTCCGTATCGGCATCCTGGCCGCGCCAGGCGGAGATGCGGACCGTATCGACCTGGCTCCATCCGGCGGGACGGCCCTCGACGCCCATGTCCTTCTTGTGAATCTGGACGGGCGTCCATCCGGTGGTGGACGAGACAGGGAAATTGCCCCGGTACCAGCCGTCGCCGCTGCGCAAGTAGAGGGTGAAACTCGACACCGGCGCCGCCTCGCGGCAATAGAAGAGAAACTGCACGCCCGTCCGCCAAGCCAGATCCAGCTTGAGCCGGCGATCCCAGGAGGCCCGCTCGACCGGGTTGTCCCGAAACTGACACGGCATCCGCAGGGCGTGGCGCCCCTGAACATCCACGATCGAGACAGGCTTTGTCCCGGCCATGGGCGCCCACAGCGTCTGCGCCGTCCGCTGCGAATACGACAGATCGTCCACCACTTCGTAGGTCGTCGCCGGGAGCGGCGGCAGCTCCTCGGCAATGACAACCGATGAAACGATCCGCGCGAAAGACAGGATGGTCGCAGCTCGAAGCGCCATGGCATGTTCCCCAAACAGGTTGTCACTTGTTCCGGGTCCGCCCGGTTGGATTCACCCTGGCCCGGGGCCGGAGGGTCCATCCGCTACCGAGGCAGACGCCCCCGGTGACTCGGGTGAACACAGTCTATCCTCAAGCCGGGCAGACCGCCACGAAAATGGAGACCGGCCCGTTGGGACCCCTGCCAGGGCAAACGCAAAGTCGTTTGCTGTATGGGTGGCATCGTCAAGCGGAGCCTTCGGAGCTTGGCGATGGCGGATTTCCCATGCGCCGGACCATCGCCAAGGCCTACCGGCCTTGACGATGCCACCCATCTTCGGGACTTTGCGTTTGCCCTGGGACCCCTGCCGGGCCGGATTGACGGGCCACGACGGCGTCTACCTCGAGGAGGCATCAGGAGAAAACTGACATTCGGTTCCCGCCGCCGTTCGTACGATGCACAGAAGCCCTGACGGCCCGGAGTCGGCAGGCAGGGAATCGTACGAGGATCCGTCGTAAACGGCACATGCGGTAAGGAGAACCGAGATGCTTCGCAGCGTTGAGAGTCTCAGAGGCTTCACGATCGGCGCCACCGATGGCCGGATCGGGGAGGTCCATGCGTTCCTCTTTGACAGCCGGAACTGGACGGTCCGCTATCTGGTGGTGGATACCGGCAAATGGCTGCCCGGCCGGAAAGTGTTGATTGCCCCTTCCGCCCTGGGCCCCCTGGATTGGCAGGGTGGCGTCCTGCACGTGAATCTGACGCAGGAGCAGGTCCGAAACTCCCCCGATATCGATACGGACAAGCCGGTCTCGCGGCAGCGGGAAGCCGAGCTCCACCGTTACTACGGCTGGACGCCGTATTGGGGAACCGGCTACGGGATCGGCGGCATGCCTCCGGCCGGCTATCCGCACACGCTGGCGGATCGACAGACCGCGGTCCTGGAGGCCGAGCGGCCGGAAACGACACTCCGCAGCACCCGCGCGGTCAAGGGGTATCGCATCCGGGCAACCGATGATGAGATCGGCGCGGTCGACGATTTCATCGTCGATGATGAGGGGGGCATCCGGTACCTGGTGGTCGATACCGGAAAATGGCTGGCCAAACGCAAGGTCCTGATCCCGCCCGCCTGGGTCACCGACATTCGCTGGGAGGAGCAGAAGGTATGGGTGGACGTCCCCCGCCAGACCATCAAGGACAGTCCGCCTTACGATCCCGCCGCCCCCGTCAACCGGCGGTATGAGGTGCGGATGTACGACTACTACGGCCGGCCCAAGTACTGGGAATGACCCAGGCGACAGCAGGGCGTCGCCAGCATCCGGGCGCTGTTTCGGGAGGGGGCCCACCCTACCGCTGTCACCCTGCCGGGCCCCGCTTGTGCCTCGAGGGACATAGAACTGCCGGAAAGTTGTCCCTGGGAACAGACAGTCTGGTCCATCTGCAGCGGGATTGAGAATACACTTGTTGAGAATACACTTGTTGGACGACAGCCAGGAGTCAAGTAATCATGGGGGAGCTGAGGGTGTAGGTCTTCTTTGTCGGTCGCGATCGCCTGTTAGGCTCTCTCCATAAGGGATCATCTATGAGCGCCTGCGGGAGGGCTACCTTCATAACGCTCACTCTCCTCCGCGCCGGGCGGGGTTATTATCGGCTGTGGCACAGGGGAATGACGCAAGACCAGGAGAAGGTACGAAGGTGGGAACGCGAGAAGGCAGGAGCCTCCAATCGTGCGCCTACCTTCTCACCTTCTTATC
Source organism: Planctomycetota bacterium (assembly GCA_016872975.1). Classification (GTDB taxonomy): domain Bacteria; phylum Planctomycetota; class Phycisphaerae; order Sedimentisphaerales; family Anaerobacaceae; genus PLanc-01. Next base: position 5,733 of record VGYL01000102.1, on the reverse strand, counting down.
TTCTTCCCTTCGCACTCCCGGCGGGGGCGTGGGTATTTTCTCGTATTCCTTGACCTGAGGGTCTTGGCTGCCGATAATAGGAACAAAACGGCCTCCAGACGGTATACAACCCATCGTCGTTCCGCGTTGGAGCCTAACCAGTCTTGTGTTGGAGTCGCATAATGAACCGCATTGCTACGGCGTTCATCCGTCGTGTTTTTCCGTTCGCCGGTCTGTCGGCGATCCTGCTGGTGGTGAGTCTTTCGGGTTGCGAGAAGAAGGCGGGGCCCGTCGCCGGGCCCCAGACGCCGGCCGCGCCGGTGATGCCGATCGCTCCCGCGGCGCCGGAACCCCGGGAGGATCAGGTCGTGATCACCGTCAACGACGCCCAGATCCGGGAAAGTCAGGTCCAACAGCGCCTCGACGTGCGGTACAAGCCGACCTTGGCCAAGCTGGCCGAGCAATCGCCTCAACTGGCGGCCCAGCAGGAGAGCATTCTGCGGCGGAACATCGCCAACGATCTGATTACCGAGACCCTCCTGGAAGAGCAGGCCCGACAGGCGGGCATCCAGGTGACCGAGGAGGACCTGAAGAACGAGATGACCAAGCAGCTTGCCGCCCAGAACCCGCCCATGACGATCGAGCAGTACCAGGCGATCGTGGAAGCGCAGGGCGGCGATTTCGTGGCGATGAAGAGTTTCATCCTGCAGAACATGCGCTACCACAAGCTGCTCGAGACCAAGTTTGCCGGCCAGTTGGCCGTAACGGAAGAGGAGGCAAAGAAGTACTATGACGAGAACGGCAACGAGTTCCTGCTGCCCGAGCGGGTGCGCGCCAGTCATATCCTGATCCCGACGGCGGCCGCCGAGCCGGATGCGGATCCCAGCCAAGTGAAGGCCCAGGCCAGAGCGAAAGCCCAGAAGTTGCTGGAGGAGATCAAGGGCGGCGGGGATTTCGCGGCGCTGGCCAAGCAGCACTCGACCTGCCCCTCCTCGGCCAACGGCGGTGATCTGGGACTGTTCTCGCGCGGGCAAATGGTCAAGCCATTCGAGGACGCCGCGTTCAGCCTGCAGGCGGGGGAGGTCGGCGAACTCGTCGAGACGCAGTTCGGCTATCATATTGTCAAGGTGACGGAGCACGCCGACGCGACGCCGATTCCTTTTGAGGAGGCCAAGGCGACAATCCTCGAGGAGGTGGCCCAGCAAAAGAGAGCGGACGCGATCCGCAAGTACATCGAGTCGTTGCGGCAGGGCGCCAGGATCGTGTACGTCTCCGAGTCCTTCGCCCCGGTCCCGCCGCCGAGCCGGCCGGCCCCGGTGGGGCCGGCTCCCGCGCCGAGCCCACCGGCTCCCGCCGCCCCGGCCGACGCCAACGGCACCGGGCAATGACGCCAGACGAAAAGAAGGTAAGAAGGTGAGAACGGGAGAAGGTCGGAGCCCTTTCTCACCTTCCTACCTTCTCACCTTCTTACCTTCTTACCTTCGCATCCCCAGACAGTGGGGGCCTGTTATCTCAGCAGGGTGGCCGGATCGAGGTTGGCGGCCTCCACGTCCTTGAAGTACCGCACGGTGCCCACCTTCAGCTCCAGCGTCGCCTCGTCGTCGCAGACGAGGAGGCCGTTGGGGTGCGTCTGCAGGGCGCTGACGGTCCACATGTGGTTGACGCCTTCTTCGATGGCGTGCCGCAGGGCCCGGGCCTTGTTGGCGCCGTTGACGATGATCAGAACCTCGTCGCTGTCCATGACGGTCCCGACGCCGACGCTCAAGGCGGTCTCGGGGACCTTGGCGCGGTCGTTGTCGAAGAAGCGGGAGTTGGCGATCTTGGTGTCGGTGGTAAGCTGGACCACGCGGGTCCGCGAGGTCAGGGAGGAGCCCGGCTCGTTGAAGGCGATGTGGCCGTCGGAGCCGATACCGCCGACGAACAGGCGCACGCCGCCGGCCTTGCGGATACGGTCCTCGTACTTGGCGCACTCGGCATCCAGGTCGCGGGCGTTGCCGTTGAGGATGTTGACGTTCTTGGCCGGGATGTCGACCCGGCCGAACAGGTGGCGCCACATGAACGAGTGGTAGCTCTCCGGGTGGTCCTGGGGCAGGCCGACGTATTCGTCCATGTTGAAGGTGATGACGTGCTTGAACGACAGCTTGCCGGCCTGGTTCAGGGCGGTCAGCTCGTTGTACATGCCGATGGGCGACGAGCCGGTCGGCAGGCCCAGCACGAACGGTTTTTTCGGTCCCGGCTTGAAATCCAAGATCCGGCGGGCGACGTAGTTGGCCGCCCACTGGGAGGCTCTCTTATAGTCCGGCTGAACGATCACTCTCATTTTTCTACCCTTCCTTTCGATTTATGAATTATGAGATGACAGCACATCGGTCCGAAATAGTAAATCGTAAATCATGAATCGTAAATCATAAATCACAACTCCTGGATCCGGCTCAACAGCTCGCGGGCGAGCTCGGTTTTGACGGCCATGTGCTGGCGGATCTCGTCGACGAAGCCGCAGGCGTCGAAGGTGCCGCGGACGGCCGCGAAGTCGCTGCAGCGGGTCTGGTCATCCCCGTCCAGGCCGAACCCGATCTGGGCCGTAATGGCGAATTCCTTCCTCGCATCCTCGTAGAGCCACTGATCGAGGTCCAGAACCGCTTTCTTCCAGCGGTTCGTCAGATCGACGATGTCCGCGGCGGTAAGCTGGTCGATCGTCTTGTTCCGCTCCTTTTGCAGCACGTCGGCCGCCCAGGCCCATTCATACCGGGGATACTCCTCGTGCATCGTGCCAAACCGGGCCGCCACCTCGTCGAGAGAGCCGACGGTGCCGCTCTCGAGATCGTCGAGCAGTTGCCGGACGGCCTCCTCCGGGGCGAGCATGCCGGCCAGATCGATCCATTTGCCGGGTCCGATGGCCGTCTCCGGCCGCAGGGCGGCTCGCAGCTCCTCGATGCTCTGGAACCGCCGGTTCTCCAGACGCTTGATGATGCAGTTGCCGAGGAACTTGTCGATGCCGATCCCGTACAGCTCGATCCCGCGGTCCAGCGAATGCCGGGGGATCTTGACGCTGTGGTAGATAAAATACTCGGACGTATAGCCGGTGGTCGCTTTGAGCCGGCGCAGCAGGTCGCGGCCGTTGATCATCTTCTGGATCGTGTAGGGGCTCAGCAGCTTGAAGTTGATGTGATCGAGCTTCTTCGGGTCCTTGCGGCGGTCGCGCTTAGGCCATTTGCGGGCGTCGCGGACGGTCCCGACGCTCCGCAGGTTGACGCCGGGGGCCAGGACGCTCTCGTCCTCGTGCTCGATCAGGTAGGAGAAGGGCAGGTCCGAGGTGTCCGAGTTGCGGTAGTGCCGGCCCATGACGACGGTGAAGGCCCCCACCTTGGCGGGCCAGAGCATGTAGGAGTCGCTGCCGGTCTTGGAGCCGCGCTCGACGACGCCCTGGTGGACGGGGCCGAGCTTGTACATGTGGTTGCTCTGGTTGGTGCCGCTGCCGGCGTTGAGGAAGGAGAACAGGCCGGCGATCAGGAGCGTGGACTTGTGGTGGGTGACCGTGTACGGCCCGGCGAAGATGGAGCAGGCCTCGCCGTGGAAGCCGCCGCAGTTGGCGAAAAAGACGGAGTTCTCGGCCGAGTAGTGCTTGGCCAGGACACAGCCCTGGCCGACGAAACAGTGCGAGAGGATGGTCCCGTCGGTGACCTTCGAGCCGCTGGCGATAATGAAGTCCTCGGCGTAGACGCCCGCTCCGATGTAGACCGGGTCCTCGACGCAGCTTCCGATCGAGCCGTTCTCCAGCCGGTTGACGCCTTCGATGACGGCGGCCGGGCCGATCCGGACGTTCTTGAGCAGCCGGGAGTTGATGATCCGGGTCCCTTCTCCCACCAGACCCATCCCGGACCGGACCGAGGCCGTGTAGCCGTCGATCATGGCCCGCAGCTTCTGGATCACCGCCGGCCGGTGCTGGTAGCAGGCCAGAATATAGGCCACCTGTGCCGAGAGATGGTCGTAGATCGGGACCTCCCGGCCGCCGGCCTCATTGATGACGGCGATCCTGGTCCCGTTGCCGAACGAGCTTTCGCCCTGGACCGCCAGCAGATCGATGTTGTCGATGACCGCGTTGTCCTCGATGACGTAGTTGGCGATGTAGTTGCGGACGGCGCTGAGGTAGACGTTGTCGCCGATGGTGCAGTTGTGGATCGTGGCGTGGTAGATGCCGGTCGGCTTGGTCACGCCCCCGAAGAAGGAGACCTCCCGGTCGAACACCCCCAGGCGGACTGCGCCGCAGAAGTGCGTCATCCGCACGCGCTCCGTCCGGAAGCCCTCGGCGACCTGCACGCCCGACCAGTCGGGGCAGGTGCATCCTTGCTGCGACAGGCGGCCGATCTCGTCGGCCGACAGGGCACGCCATTGCGTCGTCATGGTCATCCTTTCCGAGGGAATCGTGGAACGACGGAATCATGGGTGGCTTGGGACGCCCCCGATCCCCATCAGTCCATTCTTCCAATATTCCTTCTTATGCCTCGAACCATCGTCCATCCCCGGGCGGGGCGGGCGTTATCAGACCGCCGCCAATATAACCGGCCCCGCCCGGCCGGTCAAGAGGGCCGGGCGGGGCGACAATTACGGACCCAGAAAGCGACCAATGCACCGCCGCCCGGACGCCCCGCCCGGCGCGTCCGTTATAGAAGGTACCGTCAGACGTGAAAAACCCGCCCCACAGGCCGAAACGGCCCACAAAATGTGCAGCCGGACAACGACGCCAACCGATGAGAGAGGGTAGAAAATTGCACCCCTCCGCAACGTCCTGTGGTGCGAAGATTCGGTCCGGGGTTTTGCGTTCCCCGCAGCGTTTCGTAGATTGTAGGTAAGTAGCTCGAAGCACAGGAGCACAACGGCGGGGTACACACCTGCGAACGGGAAAGTTGGGCCGGGGCTCCCCGAGGCGTGGTTTCACGTCCGGGCCCTCATAAGAACGGGTAGCTATGGCAAAGCAGCCAAGGGTAGTCAAGGTGTTAGCGGCGTTGCTGGTCTCGATGACGATGGGCGCGTTCGTGCTGATGGCCCTGGGCAGCAACCCACCTTCGGCCGGCCCGTTCTGCCTCTCCGCCTACTACCAGCTCGACTCCGTGGACCACGCGATCCGTTCGAAGGCCTGCCAGGCGCCCCACCGCTGGAACAGCGTCGAGATCTACTTCAGCGGCACCAAGCGCGGCAGCCTCCAGCAGCCGGCCGGCGCCGTGGACCTGAATTGCCACTTCGTCATCTGCAACGGCGCCGGGGCCAACGACGGCGAGATCCAGCCCAGCGAGTGGTGGCAGAAGCAGTGGTCGATCCAGCCCAGCCGGACCTGGCAGGGCTCGGACAAGACCATCCGCATCTGCCTGATCGGCGACGGCGTCACCACCGTGCCCACGAACTACCAACTGAAACGCCTCGAAACGCTGCTCGAGGCCCTGTGCCGCAAGTTCGGCATCTCGCCCGACGCCGTCTATCTACCCAGCGACTGCCAGTAAAAAGGCGATGAGCGGCCAAGGGGCCGCTCATCTATGACGACGCATGGGCGTCTGGTTGCAGGGTACCTTCCTTCCACGGCGCATCACGTTGTGGGTCGCCTCTGGGTTAGCTCAGGACCCGTTATCTTTGAGTCGCGGCGGCACCCACGTGTGTCCCGGGAAAGAGCACATCCCTCAACTGCTACGTTGTGCTCCTCGATAGGCACACGCTTGGGCCGCCGCGTTCAATCGTTTATACAGACGACGCGCCGGCGTCACG
>VGYL01000101.1 GCA_016872975.1 Planctomycetota bacterium | reverse complement strand
AGGCCTTGCCGATGGCGGAGAGGCAAGACCATCGGCAAGCTCCGAAGACTCCGCTTGCCGCTGCCACCCACCCAGGCTGTTACCCGGTTCTGAACCAGGCCCAATCTTGAGGCGACTATCCCCGGCTGTGCTCCGTCACGACGAGCTTATAGGACCATCCGATGAGAAGGTGTGCACAGCACACCCTACGAGCGGTCCGGCAGCCGGCCGGCTTTGCTCAGTGCAGACAGGGAAAACACCAGGGGGTAAAGTTCCTCGAAGTACCAGAGGCGGGCGAAGTACAGGCCGATGGGCGAGGCCGGCGTCTCCCGGCCATGGTCGGTGTTCCGGATGAGCCAGGCGGCCCCGCGGCGAATCGCTTCGATGACAGATTGCGGATCTTCGATCGCCGATTGAAGCAGAACCGTTGCCAAGGCATCGACGGCCAAGGCGGTCTCTTCAATGGACGCGACGACGGCATGAGCGCCGCTCCAGCCGCCATAGGCGCCCTGGACGGACAGGAGCCACTGAACCGCCCGCTCGCACATGGTGCGGAAGGATTGCCGATCGAATCCGCAGTCCGCGATGCGCGAGCCGCAATTGGAGAGATGCGTCAAGGCCCGGCTGGTCCCATACACCGGGTTCTCCTGTCTGAATGCATATTGGTTGCCAAACCACAGCGGCACCCAGGAGCCGTCCGGCCGCTGGGCGTCGTGCAGATACCGCAGGGCCCGCTGCATCGCCCTTTCCGTTCGGCTCTTCAAGGGACCCGGCAATTCGTGCAGCCAGGCGCCCATCGCTCCAACCGCGTGGGCCGTAATATCCGGCGTGCTCTTGTCGAACGGCAGTTTGGTCCACCCCCGGCAGAAAGTGGGAATGCCGCCGTCGCGGTTCTGCAAACCCAGGAGCCAACCAATGCCGGCCGACGCGGCGCGGAGGATCGCAGGATCCGTCCCGCCCGACGACAACTCACGCAGGGCCAGGAGCGCCCCGGCCGTATCGTCGCCATCAGGCACAGCCCCGGGCAGATTCGACCACGCCCAGCCCCCCGGTGCGGCACGGGTGTACGGATGGACCTCCCGGTGCTGGCAGGACAACAGCCACTCCCGCAACTGACCGCGGGCAGAGGACGGCAGATCCGTAGGGTGGGCTGTGCCCACCGTCTCTCTCGGAGGGGACGAAATGGTGGCCCCGGGCCACCCCGCGAGCGCGTTGATCGAGAGGGTTGTCACCCAAGTAGCCAGGTTCGTATCGATGGGCCAACTCCCATCATATCGGATCGACGCGGCCAGAAACTCGACGCCCTTGGCGACCGCCTCATGGTCCCGGTATCCGCCGGCGGCGAGACTCATGACAACGAACGATGTCAAAGGCGCCGCCTCCAGAAAGCCGCCGTTCTTCGGTTGGAGTTTGCGGAGAACCGCAAGGCTTCTAGCGCGGGACAGATGCCGTACCGACCGAGTGAGCGGATTGCGGGGCCTGCGATGGGCATATCCCACTTGACCGACGGCAATCAGGGCCGGTAGCGCATAGCTGACGACAGGCAGACGCAGCCATTTGTACAGACGCTGCGGCAGGACCGCCAACTCAAAAGGCAGCGGGCGGACCAAATGCCAGGCGGAATTGCTCGTCCCCAATCGTCCCGCCAGGGCACACATGGTCAGGATGGGCACCGAGAACGTGCGGTCTTTGCCGTACTGCTGCTCGACGGCCCGTGCCAACGCCTGCGGCTCCAGGCTGCCGACCTTGCGCAGCAGCCACGCTTCGGCTTGGCGTACCGCGTGAGTTTGTTGCGGTCTGTCGCAGATGGCAGCGTCCAGCGCGTTCGTAGTGACGCCGTCAGGCGTTGTCGTAGCATGGGCATCCTGCCCATGAGTAGCACGGCCGCCCCGGCCGTGAGTGCCACGGGCATCTTGCCCGTGGCGATCCCTCGGATTCATGGGCGGGACGCCCATGCTCCGGGCGGGCGAGACGCCCGTGTTACTCATGGGCGGGACGCCCATGCTACGAGATGCCCTTACGGGCACACTACGAATCGGGCCTTCGGACGCCATTGGAGGCTGAAATCGGTGGTCGGAAACGGCCAGGGCCGAGTAGCAGAGCATCGTCGTGCTGAGGTTGCTGGGGCTCTCGACCGTGTCACCCCAGCCGCCATCGGCGTTCTGATTGGCACAGAGCCACCGCAAGCCACAATCGATCAGAGAGATATACCGGTCGCGGTCCACAACGGCCAGAGCGAAGACCGCCGTGGCCGTCGACAGGGCACTGCTCGACAGGCGTCCCTCCCAATAGCCCTGGGGGCCACGAGCCGCCAGCAGGCGCTCGCGCAGGGTCGCGAGCGTTGCTTGGAGGCCGCTGACGTCATCCGGCGTGATCATTCGACGAGACACCCCAAAGAAAGAAGGCCGTAGTAGGTGTATTCGCAATCGACGATCTCGTCGCCCCAGTGGCCGCGGAATCCGCCCTGGGTGCTCCAGAGACTGTCGAGATAGTCCAGGTGTCTGTCCGTGCCCTCCTCGGCTGGCGCGCCGACGAGGGAAAGCGCATGCAGGGCTGTAGCGGTCGAGAGCAGGTCCGGGACAGCTTGGTCCCCTGCCCAGGGAATGGCTGTGAAACCGCCCCGTAGTCCCGCCCGCTCCTGAAGCCAGCGAATTGCTTCTTTCGGCACGGGTTGCTTCAGGTAATGAAGAACAGAAATCGCGGCGGCGGTGGCCGGCGTGGCGCTGACCGCCATTGCCGGCTCGTTCGAATACCCACCATCCGGCATTTGCAGGGAGCGTATCGATGCCGCGAGGGCCTTCGGGTCCGGCGGATTCAAACCAAGATCCTGGCAGGCCCCCAGCGCCAGGAAGCACCCATACGCAGTGCCTCTCATAGCGCCGGCCACGGTATGGAACCCGCCATCGGCCGATCTGTACCCTAACAGACGCTGGGCGGCGGCTTCCCGTGTCGCCCCGAACGTGGCGCGGGCATCCTGCCCTTGCGTGGCGAGGGCGTCTCGCCCTTGTGTGGCGAGGGCGTCCCGCCCTTGTGTGGCGAGGGCATCCTGCCCTTGTGTGGCGAGGGCATCTTGCCCTTGTACTTCGGACTCCACACACGCTTCGGGCGCAGCTTGGCAAGGCCAGGATGGCCTCGCGACGCAAGGGCGGGACGCCCTCGCCACGGCGGCTGGGCTGCCGGATTCCGCCAGATCGATGCGACAGCGGATCAGGCCGGCCAGGTGCACGAGGTCGAGGGTCTCGCCCGCCGCGAAGCCGCTGAGATAGGCGTTGATTTGCCCCCACGGAAGATCGACGCCCAGTGCCAGGGACGCCTCCAGCCCGAAGACGGTGTAGTAGAGATCGCTGCGTCCGTCTCTGCCTTGAAAACCACCGTCCGGGGCCAACTGCCGGCGGAGAAAACCCCGGACCGCTTCCCGGGAATCCCCGAGAGCGTCCGCCGCCCTGCTCACCCTATGGCACATGTCGAGTCGAATCGTCATTCGTAGCACTCACGGTCTATCCAGAGCCAGCGGCGTCACGACACCAGCTTCGCCGGTCATTTCTTCGGGCGGCTCGCCGCCGGCGATCTGTTGGGCGATGATGATCTGTCCCGCCTCCCGCCGCAGAGCAGGCAGATACAGTCCGAACACCGCTGCACCTATGATGCAGATGATACCGCCGATGACTACGGTTGTCGGCGCGCCGAGGTTGTGGGCCAGGGCGCCCGCCAACAGCGAGCCGAACGGGGCCATGCCCATGAAGATCATCGAATAGACCGCCATCACCCGGCCGCGGAGCGCATCCGGGACCAGCGATTGAATCAGCGTATTCGACGAGGCCATCTCGATCATGATCGAGAACCCGACCGGCAGCAGCAGCGCCGCCGAGAGCCAGAACGAGCGGGACAGCGAAAACAGGATCAGGCTCACGCCGAAGCCCGTCGCGGAGAAAGCGACCCAGTGGCCCAGGCCGTGGAGGCCCTTCTTGGCCGCCAGGGTCAGGGCGCCCGCCAGCGCGCCGAATCCGATGGCGCTCATCAATACGCCGAGCCCCCGGGGACCGCCATGCAGGATCTGATCGGCGAAGATCGGCATGAGCACGGTGTACGGCATGCCCACGAGGCTGACGAGTCCCAGCAGAAGCAACAGGGCCCGGATCGGCCCGGTCCGCGCGACGTAACGGAATCCTTCGATAATGCTGGCCAGCGCCGATCCGGGCAGCGGGACCGGCGTCCGGATTGTCATGCTCATCAGCAGCAATCCCACGATCACGGCGAAGTAGCTGATCCCGTTGATGAAGAAACACCACCCCTCGCCGACCGTATCGATCAACAGGCCCGCCAGGGCCGGCCCGATCATGCGGGCGCCGTTGAACATGGAGGAGTTCAAGGCGATGGCGTTGAGGAGATCCTCCCGGCCGACCATATCCGCGACAAACGCCTGCCGGGCCGGGATGTCAAAGGCGTTGGTGATTCCCAGAAGAGCGGCCAGGGAAAAGACATGCCATACCTGGACATAGCCTGTGAGCGCCAGGGCGGCCAGGACGAAGGCCAGGAGCATGGCGATCGTCTGTGTCGCGATGAGGATGCGACGACGGTTGTAACGGTCGGCGATAGAGCCGCCGAAAGGCGCCAGCAGGAAGATCGGGATCTGCGTGGAAAAGCCGATGAATCCCAGCAGCACCGCCGAGCCGGTCAGCCGGTAGACGAGCCACGACTGCGCCACCGTCTGCATCCAGGTGCCGCTCAGGGAGATGAACTGTCCGCCGAAGAACAGTTGATAGTTCCGGTGGCGCAGGGCCCGCAACACCGACGGCAACGCTCTCTGAGGCGCGTTCGAGCACCCATAAGGTGGGCTGTGCCCACCATCTTGTCGTTCGACCGATGGAGATTGGTGGGCACAGCCCACCCTACGTACGGTCCGGCGCATGCCCAGCCCCAGGGTCATCACAGCAACCCATCACGTCGAAGTCGTGGAATATCCTGGCAATCACGCGCCGCAGCAGGCCCTTGAGATTGGCGTTCTTGAGGCGGATCAGGCTGCCGATGGCCTGCGACTTGTACATCTCCATCAGGCGCCACGCTGCGGCCTCCGCCTCCACTCGGAGTACGGACGAACGCAACTCGTAGGGTGGGGCTTGCCCCACCGATTCCTCTGGCGCGGTGCTTTGAGGTGTGGCAAACCCCACCCTACCGACTCTCTCTTGGCCCAGCGCCAGCAAAATGGAGGGCCGCGTGCCGTCGAAAAGCTCCTCCTTGTGCGGCGTGCGCAGGTCGTCGAGGTCGTCGCGGATCTGATAGGCGATGCCGAGCGCCTCGCTGTATTGCCGGAGCACATCCCGAACCTGCTGGTCGCACCCGGCCAGGATCGCCCCGAGACTCAGGGCCACCTCGAACGCCGGGGCGGTCTTCATGCGAAAGATGTCCAGGACCTCCCCTACCGTCAAGGGCTTCGGGGTCCGCATCCAGGCCAACTCGCTGCCCTGGCCCAGGCACAGGCTCCGATGCCCCTCGGCGGCAACGCGCAGCAGCTTCACCTTCAGCGCATCCGGCGCGTCCACCTCGGCCAGAAGCCGATAGCCCTCGCCGAGAAGAAAATCGCCCACGTTCAAGGCAATGGGCACACCATATTCGGCGTGCAGCGTATTCTCGTCGTACCGCGTAGCGTCACCGTCCTCGATATCGTCGTGGATCAGGGACGCCTTGTGGAAGCACTCGACGGCCACCGCCACCCGGCGCAGATCGCTCTCGCTCACGCGGGCCTCATCGGCACCAAAGGCCTCGTACGTGCAGACCGCCAGGAAGGGTCGCCACCGCTTGCCCGCCTTGACCATCCAGTCCAGCGCAATCCGCTCCGTCTTGTCGTAATCCGTCGCCGCCATATCCGGGGATGGGTGGGCACCGCCCCCCCTGCCGGTGAGCAGAGAAGCCAGCGATTCCTTCGTGAACCAGCCGTCCACCTGCCGGTGCAGGGCATCGAGGTCGAAGCGGCGGGCCTGCTCGTCGGCGGTCTGGTACATGGCCTCCCAGAGCCAGTCGAGGTCCAGGCTCGTGTTGGCACAGCCGTCCCGCAGCAGCGGAATCGCCAGGCCGGGGACCGCTCCCGCTTCCATGTAGGGGAACACCCGCTCGAGCACCGACAGGCAGCTTGCTCCCACGACGCCTTCGATCCGGCCGGTCTCGATCAGGGACATGACCACGGGCGAGCCTTCCGCCACGAGGACCGTATAGCCAAGCTGCTCGGCCTGGCTCTTGAGGTCGTCGATCACGCACCGGCCGCAATGCTCGCAGAGCAGACCGATCTCGTCGAACCGGGCGGGACACTCCTTGGCATGACGCAGGCATTTGGGCAGCAGCAAAAGGCGTTTCTCGTACGGGATGGCTGCTACGGTCGGCCGCCAGACCTCGTTGCTGAGCAGGACGGCGGCGAAATCGGAGTACTTGCGGTCCGTCCCCGTTTCCGCGAGCACGGCATCCGTATGGGTCCGGAGTTCCTCCAGCGTCAAGGGCGGGACCGGCCGCTCCCGCTCGACGTGGGCACGAATGGCCTCCAGCAGCGCTTCGCGGGCCTGCCGGCTCGGCGGGACGTTGTCCTGCGGCGGCCGGAACGGCTGAGAAGCGATGGCACGATTATCCAACATAAGGTCTGCTTCTCCTTTTACGAGAGTGGAGCCCCCGCGCCCTCGGGGGTGGTCCGATCCGTCCGATCTGTCTGATCCGACGGATCAGGTAGCCCCCCGCCCTCGGGGGTGGTCTTCTCCCAACCCAAGGCGGCTGGGCCAGGCGATCCGGAACGCTCCAATCCCCTATCCAGTTTCTTGAACGCTCTGCGCCACGTCACGATTTCTCCTCGTCCCATCACTTGCATAACGGCCCGTTTCAACCAGGGCACGCCGCCGGCCCGCTGGTTGTCCCAGATCAGGCGCGGGACCATGGCGAAGTTGATTTCGTAGCACGTTCGATATAGCTCCAGATGCGCGGGCGTCATACGGGCCAGGGTAAACCGCCGGCCCGCCGCGATTTCCTCGGCGGACACCGGCTCATAAAACACCGGGAACACCACGGCACGCCTCTGCCGCAGGTCCTTCACCAACTCCAAAGTCGCCGCCACGTCCGCCGGCGTCTCCCCGGGCAGGCCCAGGACAATGCTGAAGACCGGGAAGAACCCGCTGCGGTTCATGCGGTCCGCCGCGTCGCGGAGCATCCGGCCCCAGTCGTCAGGATCGAAAGGGGCGATTTTGCCCGGGCTGGTCGCGGCGACGAGCCGGCCGTTGGCGCTTTCGGCGCCCATATTCACCCATAAATAGTCGCTGGGCCGCTCCCACGTCAAGAGCCGCCTGATTTCCTGGAGCTGGTCCTCCGTCAGTTGCAGGACCGAGGTCACGTTGGCGTGGTCGATCTGCATGAACGACAGACCCTGGATTTCCCGCATCCGCGTGAGCAGGTGCCGCAGCTTCTCGAAGTCGGGACGCGACCCGGTCGCGCCGTAGCGGAAGAAATCCTCGCTGCCGCTGACGACGGCCCGGCGCCCGCCCGCGACATTCGTCTGGAGGTCCGCCAGAATCGTCTCTTCGTCGAGATGCACCATCTTGCGGCGGGCCATCGCACAGAACTGACAGCCCCGCCCGCAACCGCGCGACAACTCCAGAATCCCCAGCATCGAGGGCCCGCGGATCGGCTGAATCCGCGCGGCCCCCATGTCGTCCGTAGCATGGGCGTCCCGCCCATGAGTATCGCGGGCGTCCCGCCCGCCCGTAGCATGGGCGTCCCGCCCATGAGTAGCACGGCCGTCCCGGCCGTGAGGCTCTGTGGCATCGGCCTCCGGCCGATGATTCATGGGCAGGATGCCCATGCCACGATCCATGGGCGAGACGCCCATGCTACTCACGGGCGGGACGCCCGTGCTACGGCTCAGCAAATCGGCGAACAGCTCCGGGCCCGAAGACTCGAAGTAACCCTGGAAGACGAGGTCAATGTCAACATCAGGCCAGGGACAGTTGACGGTTGTCAGTTCACAGTCTTCAATTGACGGAGACCTGTGATCTGAGAACTGACAATTGGGAACTGTAAACTGCCACGCGCCCGCGCCGCCGACAACGATCTTGAACCCATACTTGCGTTTGAGAGCGGTAAGCTGCTGCAGGGTCTGCCGGGTCCAGTGCTTCGAGTACAGCTCCCCGCTCCAGAAGCTCGCCGTGGTTGTGTTGCTCATGCCCATGCCCAGCGGGTCGCTCGAGTTGAACCCGACGATCCGCACCCACGGGCCGATCAAGTCCGGCAGCCGCTCCGGCGTCGTGCACACGACATCCGCGGGCTTGAGGCCGGTGTATTTCAAGAGGGCCGCTTCGACACGCCGCAACCCCAGCGGGGCCGCCTGCGCCCGTCCGAACCGGTCCGTGGGCATGGGCGGCGCCAGGAAGCGGCGCATCAGCACCTCGGGCACGTGCGTCGTCTGCATCGTGGCGAACATGCCCTCGAACAGAATGCGATAGTCGGCGCTGAGCGTCCGGTCCGCGACGAGAATGACCGCAGGCCGCAGGGGTGAATCAGCCATGGTGCTCCTTGTTATGATCGGCGTCGGGGCGCGAATCCGAGGGCGGATCTTGGAGGAGAGACTTCGGAGGTCGGAGGACGGCGCTGTCCACCGTCTTCTGTCCTCCGTCCTCCATCTTCCGGGCAGTGATTCGCTGCAACTCCGCCGGCGAGAGGGAGGTCAGGACGCTGTCGGGAATCCCCAGCTCGCGCCGCAAACCTTCCAGCGTCGGACAGGACCGCTCTTGCGAGGGGTCCGGCGCCGCGGTGGCGAAACGCTTCTTCCCGGCGCCGCGTTGGCGGAGCCGGTCATAGAGATCCTCCGATTGATGATTGATGATTGATGATTGATGATTGACTGAGGAAGGCGTCGACTCTCCTTCAATCATCAATGGCCCATTATCCTTCCTCAATTCCGAGGGGACCTCGTCCCCATTGATGGGCGGCTCGCCGTATTTCGGGAAGATGATCGCCTTCTGGGGACACATCCGGGCACAGGCGGGACAGTTCGTCTTGCAGCCGGCGGGATTGCGCACCTGGACCTGCCCCTCTTCGGACAATTGATAAACGCCGAAGAGGCAGAAGTTCAGACACTGCTTGCAGTTTACGCACCGGTCGTAGTCGATGACCGGGAACCAGGGAACCCAGGAGGATTGCTGATTTATAATTGATGATTGATGATTGAGCACGGACGGGGCGGGCTTCTCTTCAATCGTCAATTGTCCATCATCCATCATCAATTCCTGGAGGATCTCCTCGGGGGATCGCGTTCGCATATTGAAGAAGCGGACGTGTCCCCCCGGCAACGGGGTTCCGGCGGCATGGAACAGCCAGCGGACGGCACGCGGAAAACACGCCACCACGGCCAACGCGGGACCATCGGCCCAGTTTTGCAGTCGCGGATCGCGGTGGGCGGTCAAGCCGCACAAGTCATCGACCACCTCGACCTGGGCGCCGGCCTGCGAGAAAGCACTGAGAACCCGCTCTCTCGTAGCGTGCGGGACGATGTCGTAGTGGGCGCACTTACAGGCCAAGATGCGCGGCCGCTCTGCGGTCTTGTTCATTGTCATGGGACCATCCATACCACAAGACTGTCTGCCGGTCCCCACGCGCGGCATCGCCGCGGGGCCCGATGGCGAATCTCGATTATACCCGATCCCGGGGTGGATTGTTCAAGACTGACAAGACGAATCATCCTCGCTTCTTCAAACGAAGCCAGCCCGCAGGAGAGAGCTGCGGAAAAGAAAGCAGAGTGTCCGCTCTTCCTGCCGTTGAGACCCCCTACCGGATGCCTTTGACGCGCTGCCCGTATGGACGTGTTTCTTGGTTCAGACACCGTTGGTAGCTTGGCCTGGTGGCCAATGGCACAAGGTAGAATGCGATCAGCCCAAATACGACGAGCAATGCCAAGCCATACGCCCATTCGGAAGTCCGCCACAGGGCAACGACTCCTCCGAGGATGGGCAGAATCCAGTTGACAGCGAGTACCTTGGTCTAGCGTCGAAAGCGAGAGGCGAACCGTTGCGGGTCACCCTTGGCGACAAGACGCGTGGCCACAGGGCAGTACAACGACGGTGCATCCGCACGACCATGGTACAGGCAGTGCCCGCAGAGGCGAGTGACGAACGACAGGTTGCAGAATACAACCGTCATGAGGTAAGCAACCGACCATACCCAGCCCAAGGGCAGGAACAACCACGCGCCCGGCGTGTACATGATGATCACCGGGCCGTCATGCATGAGCGGATGGCGTTGCCCTGCATGCGCATAGCTCCATGCCGTCAGGGCTGAGACGGCCAGAAGAGCCAAGGCCGCCGGAAGGTAGCCGGCAACGATCATGCTGCGTTGATCTCCGACCGGTGGTTCCAGATGTCACGGCAGAGACATACGTTCAGACCAAAGCTGCCAGGTGGCTCGATGTCGTAATCCTCATAGATCCCCGCCAGACCTTCCTTCACTCGCCGGTAGTATTCGAGACCGGGGGCTTCCATTTTGCCCATGACGGGACGGCCGAAGGGAATCCAGATGGAAGCGATGGGCACAATGCCGCGCTGCGCCAGATATCGCGCGCCCGCCAGGAAACTCTCGGCCGGTTCGACGCCAACGACGAACGAAGTGCAGGCCCTGTTCGGGCCGTACTTGCCGGCGATGTACGTCAGACAGTCCACGTGCCGCTGACGGCCGGTAAACTTCGCTTTGCCCGGGGTAATGATCTTCGCCAGTTCCTTGTCCCAGACTTCGAGACTGCACGCGATCCGGTCCGCGCCCGCCGCGAAGACCTGATCCACCTCGGTCGGGTCTCTCGGCGGCGTGGTGTACACAAGGACCTCACCCGTGATATTCTCCAACCCAACGACGCGGTGGATCTCACTGAGATACTGGACGATCCTCTGACACTCGGCCTGGGTGTTCAGCGTCGAGCCCCCTGTGATCTGGATGTGACTGGCCGACTTCTCCTTCGTGACGGCAAATTCGACGATCTCGGCCGCGTCGCGAGGGGTTGGCACGGGCGGGTCCGGCTTCTTTCGCTTGGACAATCGTTCCACCACGCCGCCGGAGTAGCAGAACTGGCAGGCATGGCCGGTCTTGGCGAATTGGCAGGGCCAGAGACATTGAAACGACAGAAAATCCAGGCCCTGCAAAACGGCATTGCCCAGATACGGCAGGCCGCTGGAGGTCCGCTGTTCGTAGAAGCGGGAGGCCGGCGGGAACGACACTTCGGTTATCAGGGCGCCATCGTGCAGCAGGATCGGACGGCCGTCTGACGAGAGGTCGAGCGTGAACGGCGTTCGCAGTCGCATGGTGTATTTGATGTTGCGAAGCGCCTCCAGCAGGATGGCCGTCTTCAGGTATCGCATGTGCAGCGCCAAGTCGGTCATCTGCACGATGGTTCCATCCGGTAGAATCAGGCAGTTGCAGGTCAGCGGGTCAGGGTAGATCCGATGAGTCCTGCCAAACCTCTCATAGACGTTGCGGCTGACCTTGACCCCTTTGGCTACGATCAGGGCCTTGAGATCCAGGGAATCCAGCGTTTCGCCGCCAATAGAAAACGATTGATGCATGGTTTCAGTCCTTATCGTTCTTCGTCTGCCTTCTCCAGAACCTGCAGAATGTTGTCGAACGCTTTGCGCACCTGGTTGTAGTCGAGAAGGTCAACGGTGAACCGGCCGTCGGTGTTGCGGCAGAAGGTGACGCCGCCATCGGAGAACAGCATATTCGCGAATTTCAGGCGGTGGTGGCTGCGTGGGCGGACGTTGAATTGGGCCAGATCGGCCGGACATAAGAACTGGGTGTCGACGGCCAGCGCGCGGGCCGGCCGGCCGTTGCGGTTGCGTCCCAAATTGCTCAACGGAATCCGTGTTACCGTTGGTTCGGTCGGATTGTCGAACAGGCGGGTCGCGGAAGCATGGCGGTAATAGTAGCTGCATTGGGCCTGCCGAGTGCCGACCTTGGCCAACTCGTCATCTGCGGAGATACGCTGGTCCGGATCAGGGCAGAAGAGCACCTTGGGCTCCTGGAACAGGTGGCTGCGAAGCAGCAACCCCATGGCCACGGGCGCGCCGGTGCTCAGCGAGATGAGACTGGTCGGCGCGCCCGTCGATGGGTAGAAGTCCGAAGGCGACAGAAAAGGCGGAGCCTTGGGGCCAATTGGGATGCTGTTGTCATAGTCTGCGGCATACGCGTGGATGGCGACGCCGACCTGTCTAAGGTTCGACATGCAAGCCGTCCTTCGCGCAGACGATCTGGCCGCGCCAAGAGCAGGAACCAGAATCGCCAGAAGAACCGCCACAACACTGATGACCACCAGCAGTTCAATGAGCGTGAAGGCTCCATCACGGCAGACACAGTGCCTCGACCCTGAATTGCCTCTCACAGGCTGCATCAGAACCGCAGGCACCGGCAAGTTGCTACTGCCGTTCATCGATATCGGTCGCTCCTAATCCGTATCCGTCGGAGCCGGGTCGTCCGTGGGTAACGATTCGGTCAGCCGGACGTTGTCCAGGTCCCAGTACCCGCCGGCCCGGCCGGTGGTCGGATCGAGATCGGCCAGAGTCAAGGTGGAGATGATCTGGACGCCGATGTTCTTGCCCGCCCAGGGATCGGTTTCCCGTACGGCCGGAAGAGCGAGTCGGACATCGTTGAAGTGCTTGATGTAACCGTCCGCCGCGCGGTACACGAAGGTCGTTGACTCGATGGTCACTCTCGCGTGATCGGCGTCGCGGTAGTACAGCCGGATTTCGAGCGGAACGTTGTCCCGCATATTGCCCCCGCCGCCGATAACCCCGACCGCTAGTTCATAGCGCCGCCCGACCTCGAACGTGGCTTCCAGGTCCTGGTACAGTTCGACCTCCGGGACCGCAAACAACCACGCGGCCTGCTTCCCGTCGCAGTTGTCGATATGGGCCTCGTCTTCCGGCGGGACGTTCAAGAACACGCCGGTCAGTTGACTCCACATGTACCCGCCGCTCTCATCGTACCATACGGGTTTCGTCCCTTTCTCCCATGCGTCGATATTGATATCCACAAAGACGGTCTGGGGCGACTCGAACGAACCGTTGGGAATGGAAACCGGTGCCGTGGGAAGCGGCAGCGATTCAGTCAAACGGACGTTGTCCAGGTCCCAGTACCCGCCGGCCCGGCCGGTGGTCGGATCGAGATCGGCCAGAGTCAAGGTGGAGATGATCTGGACGCCGATGTTCTTGCCCGCCCAGGGATCGGTTTCCCGTACGG
>VGYL01000100.1 GCA_016872975.1 Planctomycetota bacterium | reverse complement strand
AAAAAGGTCCGTGGCGCGCCGGTCCAGGGGCGGAACCAGGCGTCCCGAGCGATTGGCCAAAGGAATGAAAGGCTGGTTCCAGAGGATCCGGTCGGGTCCCGCGCGGGCCGGGTCCGAATCGCTCACCCAGACGAAATCGGTGTTCCACTCGATCCAATCTACGGTCCGGCGGTTCTCTGCCGGTCCCCGTTTCGTCTGCCACCGCTGCGCGATCCCCACATCGAGGGTGTCCCGCTGATCGGCCACGACATCGCTGGCGGCATACGCGACCGCGGTGACGGTCGGCGCGATGATATGCCGCAGTTGGTGCAGGTCCCATAAGCGTGACTGCACGTCCGGATAGACACACCAGTAGGGCGGCAGGGCCATTCGCACCCCCGCCTCGCCGATCCAGACCGCCGCTTCGGATGCCGCCGGCTCGTTGTCGAGTCGTGCGCTGAAACCCGCCCCGTCGTCGTAGCCGAACGTGCCCGCCACAAAGGGCACGATCTTCGACCGGCCGACGGTCAGCGGCAAATCCAGCTCGTTCCGCGTGCCCGTGAACAGGAAGGCCTCGTCCGGCGTCCGCACCGGATTCTCCGGGCTGAAGCGGTACCGGTACCGGCTCACCTGGCTGTCGCTGAAGAACGTGAAGCGGTCGTGGAACAGCGATTGGCCCGTCAGGTGGTACTCCGCGGACGGCAACTCCTCCACCTGATCGAGGAAATCGTTGGTGCGGACCTTGCCCAGGAACGCCAGGCCCCAGTTGTCCTGAATCCGCTTGAGATACAGCAGCGTCTCTTGCTCCTTGCCGACGTTGGACTCCTCGCGATAGAACTGCTCCAGGAAGTTGCGGTCCGACAGGTAGCTGGCCTCGGCGGTCAACTGCCAATGGTGGGGCAGGTAGTGCCGATGCTGGAGCCGGACCCGGCCGCGCAGATCATCGGGCACCTCGATGTCCCGGCGGAGGCGACTGAGACGATCCTGCCCCCCATCGTGCAGCGCGTAGCCCAGGAACGAGCCGAAGAAGTCTTCGCGTTCGTAATTGATCTCGACGCCGCCGCCCGGCCCGCGGTCGCTGTAGTAGTCCAGCGAGAGCGTGCTGTCCGTGCCGGCCGGCTCGCGCAGACCGAGAATCCGACTGAGGTACCACCGGGTCTCCAGCGATGCGCCGAAGGTCCTGTCATAGCCGGTCCGGATGCTGCGCAGGGGCAGCTCCGGCCGGTCCCCGCGGCTGCGAACCGTCGGCAGGCGCAGCAGCGTCACGTTGCCGTAGCGGAACTGGACGTCCTGGACCGACACTTCGAACCCATCGTCCGGCTCCTGGGTCCGATCGAGCACGCGGATGCGGGCCGCCGCCAGCGACGCCTGCGGCGTCCAGAACTCGCTCGTGGTCAGAACGACATCGTCCCCCTCATACTCGTTCTCGGCCACCTGCCGCAGCTCCCGGGCCCGGACGTAGATCGGCACGTTCCGCGCGGCGTCGAACGTTCGCAGCACGACGTTGCGGGCCAGGCCCCGCGTTTGCCGCAGATCGAAGTACAGGTCGTCCGCATAGAGCGTGCGCTGGCCTTGCCGGAGCACGACGTCGCCGGTGACGTAGAGATCGCTGATCTGCCCCAACTGCCCGGGGGACGCTTCCGTCGCCGGCGTCGTTCCGCGCCACGCCACGACGCTGTCGGCCTCGATTTCCATCAGCCCCGCCGGCACGCCTTTCCGTTGCGCGGGTTGTTCCCACCAGAGGTACATCCTGCCGATGACCGTAATGACTTCCCGGCCGTCCGCCAGGATGCTCCGCTCGAACTGCGGCGCCACCTCGGTCAGCGGGGCGAAGCTGACCACATAGCCCCCGGCCGGCCGGTTGGGTTCGCCGGCGCCGGTCCTGGCGGCGACGGGCCGGACCGGCGGCTCGGGCGCCGGCGGCAGATCCGCCCCGGCCTTCGTGAACGCCGCGATCGCCTCGCCATACAGAGGCAGCGTCCGGGGATTCCCGGTGTCGTTCTTCTCGGCGGTGACGAAAACCTCGCCTCCCACACGGGTCCTGATCACCACGGCCCGGTCCCGCTCGAGCACGGTCTCCATCAGCTCGACATCCTGTCCGCCGCCGACATTCCGGCCGGCGACCCGGCCCGCCAGGTAGGCCTGGATCGCGTACCCCGCGCTCGGGCGGCCGTCCGGCCCTGCCGGGAGTGAGGCGATCCACAGCAGGCCGCGACTGCTCGTGAACTGACGGCCCGCCACGGTCAGCGACAGACCCTCCGGGCACAGCAGCAAGTGCTGACCGGGGGCGGCCTTGTGGCTCACAACGGTGCCCGCGGTCAGACGCAGGTCCCGGCTCCGCCAGTGCCGGCCTGCGGCATCGAGGTCCGGTAAGCTCCCGGCGCGCGACGCGTCCGCCGGGCCGGCCGCCGCGGAAGCCGCCAGCTCGACCAGTACGAGCAGTATGCCCGTGATCGCCGATTTGTACCGTATACCGCCGCGCATCTCGTACTCAGTAGTTTGGACTTACGGGCGCCGCCGATGCCATCCGCCGCGCCCGGACCCTCCAGGGCGTTGGGCCCGGTTCAGGTTCCCCGCGATTATAGCCGCCCGAAGAGAAGTTTGAAGTCTGATGTTGGAAGTTTGAAGCATGAAGGAGTCTCAGCCCCCAGCCTCCGCCCTCCTCTGACTTCACACTTCAAACATCAAACGTCAAACTCCCCCATCTTGCTCTCTCCCACCCGCGCGGATATAACGGGCGCCGACTATGGTTCACAACAAAGGATAAACTTATGGCACAACACGATTATTCCGCTCATCAGCAACGGATCATCTCCAAGTACTACAACCAGTTGGACACCATCATGCTCCAGAAGCTCCAGGAGCTGGTCGGGGAATTGTACCTGGCCGATTCCGACGCCCAGCGCAAGCGGCTCTGGGAACGGGTCGAAAAGGCCATGGCCAACCTGAAGATCCCCGCCCCGATCCGCGAGCACATCCTGGCCCAAAAAGACGTCGAAACGCTCGCCCGCAACCTCCAGGACTGGCTCAGGCAGACCCCGGCCTAGCCCTCCGTCTCACACGGTCCGAGACGATAGCGATAGATTGCCGCGCTCGGTCCGCCTCGCGCGCAATGACCTACGGCCGCCCGTTGTGTCATCGCCGGGAGCGCAGCGACGAAGCAATCTCCTCCCGTTAGCCGCCGGGCGCCGGCATCCTCCTGGCGGCCGCCCAAGAACCGCGCGCCCCGCCCCGGGTCGGCGCGCCGGCCCGGGCGAGCCCGGCACGGCCTTCGGCCGCAACCAAGGACTGTTCTCTCGCAAAGACGCGAAGAGCGCCAAGGGAGAATGAGCACCCAGGACGGCAAACCCTCAAGTCTTGGCACTGCAAAGCCGCAGCATGTTGTCTTTTTGGCAGGCACTTTGAAGGAGAGAAAGGAAGATGAATCCGGAAAGCGGAACCGTCTTCGGTTCTCCCCATCTTCTTTTCTGCCATTTTCTTTTCTATCCTTCTTCGTCGCGGCCGCCCTCGGCCCAGGACGCCAAGCCGCAGGCCGCAACTGGGAACTGAGAACTGACAACTGAGAACTCCGTATCTACGGGCTCCCGCCTACCGCCTGCCCCCTCCGAGCCACGCGGGCCGAGCGACGACTTCAAACCGCTAAAGATTAAAATAGGGGTCAGACCCGAATGGCACTTCCATAAGCTACGTCGTATTGAGTAGCCGCGCTTTGGCAAGGGGCCGCGGCTCGTTCAGATACCCCTGTTTCTTGCGTCGTTTCACCGCCCGCGGCTCGACACGATCCGGGCGGTTGTTGACGCGATGGGTGGCCACGGCCCGCAGGACCGCCGCATACAACTCGTTCCTGCGCTCGGGACACGCCCAGCCGGCGGCGGCGAAGGCGACCAGCGTTTGCAGCGTCCCTTTGAAGCTCAGGTCCCGCGGACAGACGCCGGCGGCCGCCGCCGCTTGGGCCATGAGCTTGCGGACCAGATTATAGGCGAGCAGATGCATCCAGATCTCCTTGCGGACCATCGCCGGCGTCTTGCACCGCAGCACGTCCATCTGCATCACGTGCCTGATCGAACGCAGGTCCAGTTCCGCGTGCCAGCGGCAACGGAAGGCCGTCGCCAGTTCTTCCCGGGGATAGACCTGCGGATCCAGCAGCGTGGTGACCAACCGCAATCGGCGACAGCGAAAGCCCTTTTGCGATACCTCCACGCATACTTCACGCACCCGCAACGTATCCGGCAGGCTCCGGTAGAGCTTCCGGCTCATCCAGGACGGCCGCTGTGGTTTGGACCAGGACACGATATGATCATACCGGCCCAGCCGTTGGCCCCGACGGAAATCGACCCGACGCGTGCCCTCGAGCCGACCGAGGAAGTCTACGCGGCGTTCGAGCAACAGGGCGATCATCCAGTAGTTGGAGAAGAGGGCATCGGCCAGCAGGATGTCGCCGGTTCGCAGCGAGCCCAACAACTGGCGCAAGAGCGCCGTCTCCCCGGTCTGCTTGCCGCGGTACGGTCCCATGGCCACGTCCAGCACCGCGCCGCAGGACAGACCGATCAGGCCCACCAGCCGCAGAAGGGGAAAGCCCAGGCCCGGCTTCTGGGCTCGCTGCTGCGGATAGGCTTTCTGATTCTCCGGCGTGTCCGGCAGGCTCACGGGGGTGCCAGCGGCGATCTGGATGGGCCGGCCGCCCAACAGGCCGGTGGGGGCCACCTGCCGCTGCAACTGTGCGCCACTATCGCGGGCCAGATCGGCAACGAGCTTCTCGGGCAGACGCTCGCGGGCCTTGCAGTACGGGTCGGTCTTGGGGTTGCCCGGATCCTCGCCGCCGACACACCGGAACGCCAACAGGCGGGCCACCGCCGCCCGGCAGGACTGGTCCGCCGAGAGCACCTGGTGCCGGAACGTCCAGATCGTTACCAGCGGCGTGTACAGACGTTCCCGATACCGGACCTGATGCCGCTCCAGGGCGGCCTTGCCTTGTTCCTCGGGCAGCAGTCTCCCGAAGCACAGGTCCTGTTGTTCCACCGTTTTCTGATACCGCCGCACACGGCGGCCTTGGCTGACGAGCCGTCCTTGGGTATACTGGTCCATGATAGACCTCCTCGTAAGTAGATTGCCTTAACAACAATCTCTTCGGCTGGGAGGTCTATTTTTCTAAACTCTTATCGGTCCTTGACTTGTAGCTTATGGAAGTGCCATTCGGGCCTGCCCTCACATTCACAATGGAGTGATTCCGGGGACATTTTGTGAGGCGGGCGGTTGGAATACGGTCGTCGGTGGTCAGTAGGCGATCGTCGGCTGTGAATCCGCAATATCCGTGTCGGAGTGGTGTGGCTCGCCTCAGGAGAGGGAGAAGAGGGGGACGGTTGCAGGGCGCGCAGCGCGGATGGGTCTGGCGTTGCTTTTTCGGTCCGTCTGCCGTAGGATGGCGGTTGGATATGGTTGAGGGCACGCGTATGAATGATGAAGAACTCCTGGAGCGGATTGTGTGCGATCCGAAGGTCATGGCGGGCAAGCCGGTGATCCGGGGCACGCGTCTGACCGTGGATTTCATCCTCGGCCTGTTGGCGCATGGCATGACTGAAGAAGAGGTCCGCGCCGAGTACCCCGGTCTGAGCAAGGAGGATATTCAGGCCTGCCTCCTGTTTGCCACCCGGACGCTGAAAGACACGGATTTCATGCCTCTGGCCGTTTAGCGGGCTCGTGCGCTGCGATTCCTGGTTGATGAATGTACCGGACCGGCAGTGGCTCGGTGGCTACGCGAGCAGGGCCATGACGTGGTTTCGGTATACGAGCAGGCGCGGGCCTCGCCCGATGACGTCGTGATCCAGATGGCGGATGAGGAGGCCAGAATCCTTATCACCAATGACAAGGATTTCGGAGAGAAGGTCTTTCGCAGCCGGCGTTCCCATTGCGGAGTCGTTCTGCGGCGGTTGAATGACGAACGGCCCAGCTCGAAAATCCAGGTGATCTCACGGCTTCTGGAGTCGTACGCGGACAAGCTCCAGGGCTCATTTGTTGTCGTCTCGGAACGGCGAATCAAGATTGGCAAACCACGCCAGTGAAAACACCTGCGTCGAAGATGCGCGTGTGCAGCAGACATCGCGCAATTTGAGGCCGACAGATGTGAAGGAGCGCGGAATAGGTGACGCGAGAGATGCCATGAGAGACAAGGACTCAAATCTGCCCGACCGGCTCCCGGAGGATGAAGACGCCCTGTTCCCCAGCGGCAAAGGGGAGATTCTGCTGTACCAGACGGAGGACGGGCAAACGCGCGTGGAATGCCGGTTCGAAGATGAGACGATCTGGCTGAGCCAGGCGCTGATGGCGGAGCTCTACCAGAAAGACGTGCGGACCATAAATGAGCATCTGAAAAGCATTTACGGCGAGGGAGAGCTGACGCCGGAGGCAACTATCCGGAAATTCCGGATCGTTCGCCGGGAGGGCCGCCGGGAGGTGGCCCGGCAGATCGAGCATTACAGCCTGGACGCCATTTTGGCGGTTGGGTACCGGGTGCGGAGCCAGCGGGGGACGCAGTTTCGGCGGTGGGCGACGGAGCGGCTGCGGGAGTATCTGGTCAAGGGCTTCGTTCTGGACGATGAGCGGCTGAAGAACCCGCCGGCGCCGGGGCTGGGCGTGCCGGACTACTTCGACGAGATGCTGGAGCGCATCCGCGACATCCGGGCCAGCGAGCGGCGGATGTACCTGCGGGTGCGCGAGATCTTCGCGATGGCCGCTGACTACGAGCCCTCGTCGGAGGAGACGATGCTCTTCTTTCGCATCATTCAGAACAAGCTGCACTTCGCCGCTACCGGCATGACCGCGGCGGAGCTGATCAGGGGCCGGGCCGACCACACGCGGCCCAACATGAGACTGACCTCGTGGAAGGCCGGCGAGGTCCGCCGGGCCGATGTGACGATTGCGAAGAACTACCTCAACGCCGAGGAGATCGACGAACTGAACCGGATCGTCGTCATGTGGCTCGACTTCGCCGAGGACCAGGCCCGACGGCGCAGGCAGGTGTTCATGAAGGACTGGGAACAGCGCCTGGACGAGTTCCTGCAGTTCAACGAGCGCGACGTGCTGACGAACGCCGGCCGCATCGGCAAGGTGGAGGCCGATGCGTTTGCCGAGGAGCAGTATGATCGCTTCGCCGAGCGGCGCCGGGCGTTCAAGGAAGCCCAAGGCGAGCAGGACACGATCCAGGCTCTGGAAGACGCGGCCAAGAACCTCCCCGCCCGAACCAGGAACGAGGACAAGGAGGATTAAGAGATACGCGGCCCATTCTCGAAGGCGGAATCCCGCTGAATCGGCGTTCATCGGCGTTCCTCTGCGTTAGAGTTCAGTTCCCAGTTGACAGTTCTCAGTTCCCAGTTCCCAGTCCGGAATCTGCGAACATCGGCGTAATCTGCGGCCCATACCCTGGTCTCTTTCGCATGGATTCTGCCTCGCGCAGAGGCGCAGGGACGCGGGGCTTGGGGCAAAGAATTCGGTGGGGCAAGCCCCACCCTACAGGTTCCGTTCTCTGCGCCTCGTTCTGACTTCAGACTTCAAACCTCACACTTCACACTTCAAGAACACCTCCCCTTGCCAATCGCGTCCCGTCGGGTACGATGAAGCCCTTGGTTGCCGATGGTTCAGTTGGGACAGGGAAGTGGCATGAAGCGGATCATCTCGGTATCGCGGCGGACGGATGTGCCGGCGTTCTACGGCGACTGGTTCATGCGCCGCATTGACGAGGGCTTTGCCGGCGTGGTGGCGCCCTATGGGGGCAAGCGGTATCTGGTGTCGCTGAGGCCGGAGGAGGTCGCGTGTTTTGTGTTCTGGTCGAAGGACTTCACGGCGTTCGTGCCGCACCTGGAGACGCTCGACCGGCTGGGCTATCGGTTCTATTTCAACTACACGCTCACCGCCCTGCCGGCGGTCTTCGAGATCCACGTCGACAAAGCGGCCGCCTTCAAGACGCTCCGGTACCTCAGCGAGCGCTACTCGCCGCGGCATATCAACTGGCGGTTCGACCCGATCATCCTGTCCAGTATCACCGACGGGGAATTCTACCTGGAGGCATTCGAGCGGCTGGCCGGACCGTTGGCCGGTCGCGTCGAACGCTGCTACTTCAGCTTCGTGACCCCGTACGAGAAGGTCAAGCGCAACCTGCTGCCGCTGACCGCCAGCGGCATCCGCCTTCTGGGGCCGCACCGGGACGAGAAGATCGCCCTGGCCGACCGGCTGGCGGCGGTCGCGGATCGCCGCGGCATCCGGATGTACTCCTGTTGCGACGATGCGCTGCTGAGTCCCTGGATTCACAAGGCCCATTGCATCGACGGCGGGATCGTCGAGCAACTGTTCTTCCCCCAGGGCTTCGAGCACAAGGCCAAGCCCACGCGCGACGAGTGCAGTTGCACGGAGAGCATCGATCTCGGGACCTACGACACCTGCCCGCACGGCTGTCTGTACTGCTACGCCAACGCCCACAAGGCGATAGCCGGCGCGGCCTTCCGCCGGCACGATCCCGACTCCGCCTTCCTCGGCTACGGCAAGTCCCAATCCGATCCCTGGATCGCCGAGATCCGCCAAGACGACTCGGATCGGAAGGCGACCAGTCCCACGCTGTTTCCGTGAGGCGCCGGACGGTGGCCCGGGTCGTTACGCTTGTAGTGACGCCGTAAGGCGTTATCTTCGAGATGCTCTTACGAGCACACTACCAACGCGCTTCGCAACCGCGGAACGCTCAGGAGACTATCCGTTCTCCATGGCCTGGAACGCCAGGTTCACGAGGTCCTTGTAGGCTTCCAGGAAGGCATCGGTATTGACCTCGTCCATCGCATCCCAGACGACCGCCTCGATCAGCGCGATCCGATTGAGGATCAGGGGCAGATCGGCCAGCGTGGGATGGTGCGGATCGGAGAGCCCGTCCTCGTTGAGGTCCTCGATCAGGTCCTGGCGTTCCTGGGGTCCGAGACTGGGGTCGTTGATCGCACTATACCAGTACATCTCCGCGTCCGGATCGGCGCCGACAAAGGCCAGAGCCGCTCGTGCCATGTGGTCCTGGATGGGCGGTTTGCCCCGACGCGCGCCCGGCTGGGCCCCGGCCGTCGTTGGCGTCTTGGCCGGGGCGGACGCCGACGCCTTCGTGCTCGTACCCGCTTGAGCCGTCTTTCTTGTGCCTGTCTCGGTCTGCGGCTGAGGTTTCCCTTCCGGGACCGTGCCGGCGGGGGACATCACGTACTCGTCCCGCACGGGCCGCGGCCGCGACGCCGGAGGCGCCACAGGCGGCTCGACAGAACGCGCTGGGCGCCTGGCCGGGTCTGCGCCGGCCCCGCGTGGCTCTGCTGCAGGCTTCGGGATCGCCTGCGGCCGCGCCGGGAACAGAACGTGTACGGCTACACACACGACAGCCAGAGCCAACGCCGCAACGACAATGCTTCTCGTGCTGTTCATATCATCCTCCGGCATCGATCGCCTGGAACACCGCTTCTGATCTCACCAGACTACCAGAACGCGCAGGGAATTTCAAGCTCCCGGCGCCGGTAATAGTGGCCACGCCCAGTCCCGAACCGGCCTGACGCAGGTCATTGCGCGCGAAGCCAGGCAATCCGAAACAGGTTCTGAATTCCAAACACCCAGCCGCGAGACGCGGAAATTCCAAATTCCAAGCACCAAATTCCAAACAAGATGCCTGCGACAAAAGTCGGGGATTAGCCCAACTGCCCCCTGTTTCTGGTCCAGGAACGCGGATCGAGACCGCACTCGCAGACTTTTGTCGCAGGCGTCAAACAAATCCTAAACGGAGGAAAATCCAGAATTCAAAACGGCTCTGCTGCATAGCGACAGCGTTTTGAACCTTGGTACTTTGGATTTTGGATTTGTTTGGAATTTGGGATTTGGAATTTGGTGCTTCCGCACCTTGCGGCCTGGTCTTGGAATTTGCTTCGGACTCACGTTCGTCCTGCGCCGTAGTGGGAGAGCGCAGGATGTCTGCCGTACTTATGGTATCAGGGCCTGGCGCCACTGGCGGGCGGCCCGAAGACGATCGCGGCGGTCTTTTGGCGCAGGGGCTTGGAGAGGCCCTGGTCGCGCGGATGGACGCTGTTGGTCAGGAGGATCAGGTAGGTGCCGGTGGCGGGGTCGCAGACGAGGCTGGTGCCCGTGTAGCCGGTGTGGCAGAACGCGGCGGGTGAGGCGTGCGGGCCTTTGACCCAGGCGTAGCCGGAACTGAGGTCGAAGCCGTAGGCCCGGCCGTGGGATTGGGCGGTCGTCAGCATCTGCACGGCGTCGGCGCTGAGGATGCGCTTGCCTTTCCACACGCCGCCGGCCAGCAGCATGCGGCAATAGACGGACAGGTCCGCGGCGGTCGAGAACAAGCCCGCGTTGCCGCTGGTGCCCGCCATGAGCCGGGCCAAGGGATCGTGCACGGTCCCGCGCAGCAAGTGGTCTTCCACAATCTCCGTTGCTGCGGTCTTCTTCTGCCACGCGGCCGGCGGACAATAGCGCGTGCGTCTCATTCCGAGGGGCACGAAGAGGTTGTCGCGGGTGAATTCGTCGACGTCCTGGCCGGTGACGACCTGGACAATCCGGGCCAGGGTGATATAGCCGAGGCAGCTATAGCGGAACGTCTGGCCCGGCTCGGCCTGGGCTTTCAAGTCGCAGATCTTCGCCACGACGTTCTCGGGACACGGGCTGCCGTGGAGGTCCTGCAGCTCCTTGGCGTTCGTGTACGCGGGCAAACCCGAGGTGTGGGTCAGCAGGTGCCTGATCCGCACGTCCTCCTTGCCATTACAGGCGAAGGCGGGCAGGTAGTCGCCCACGCGATCGTTCGGATCGATCTTGCCCCGGTCCACGAGGATCAGGATCGCTGTCGCGGTGGCGATCGGCTTGGTCAGCGAGGCCAGATCGAAGACGGTGTCCTTGCGCATCGGGGCCTCAAACGGCTCGGCCACCGCCCGGCCGAACGCCTTGTGATAGAGGACCCGGTCCGCCTGCCCGACCAGGACCACCGCCCCGGGCAGATGACCGGCCGCGATCTCCTCCTGAACCACGGCGTCGAGCTGCGACCAGCGCGTGTCCCGCGCAGGCTCCACTTGGCAAGATAGGGAGAGACACAGGAACAGGGCAAGGGTCAGAACGACCGCAAAATCCCAAATCCCAAATCCCAAATCCCAAACAAATCTCAATGTCCCAAATCCAAAATTCAAAACGGGCCGCCCGGCGGCCGCCGGTGTTTCGGTCATCTGTGCTTTGAATTTTGGATTGATCTCCCCGCTGGCGCGGTGTGTTTGAGATTTGGGATTTGGAATTTGGTGCTTCCTACTCATACGGCCTTCTCCCTATCCTTGGTGCCGATGCGTTCAATCGCCAGTGCCACCGGCGACGGAACCTCCTCCCCGGTCTGGGCCCGGCGGGCGATTTCCTCCATGGCTTCGTGCAGGACCTCGCAGGCGTGCTCGTAGGAGCAGCCGGTCTGCTGGGCGATCAGGCGGCAGCCGCGGTCGATCAGTTTCTTGTTGCTGGGCGAGACCCAGACCATCGCGTTGCCGATGACCCGGCCCAGCCGGACCATCGTTGCGGTCGAAAGCGTGTTGAGGATCAGCTTGGCCGCCAGATGCTCCCACAGCCGCAACGGCGACACGGGCACCTCGCAGGGGACATGGATGTGCTCGTCCACTTCAAGAGGAGCCGCCGCCGGCCCGAACGTGAGGGCGACGATCTTCTTATACTGCGACCGGCGTCCTTGAGTGTCCCGGGGTGGCGTCGCCAAGGCCTCCGGCCTTGACGATGGTTTCCGTTGGAGCGAGCCGCACCCATCGAGGAGAACAAGCATGGAGTCCGGCGCCTCGGTGCGGGACGGGTCGGGCTCGCGGCCGATGCGGAATTTGTGGATCTCGTCGTTGTCGAGCTTCGGCGGGTTCGCCTGCAGGGACGGTGCCGCGTTCAACTGCCTGTAAACCTCCGGTCCCCAGGTCAGGCCGCGCGGCTCCCGCTGGAGCATCTCGGCCCACGCCTGCGGCGTCGGGTGGTGCGGGCTCTTGACGAAGGACCAGGAGACCGGCGCGATCGTGTCCCCCTGCTTGCGGAACGGCGGCAGCATGAACGTGGGAGCCCGTTCGGTCGTGTCGGTCAGGATGTCGAGCAGCAGAGTGTCCGCGATATAAGTCACCAAGCCATGCTTGCGGTAGACCTGCTCCTCCAACTCCACCAGGCGGGCAATCGCCGCGACCGCCGGCGGGCTTGCCAACTGGGCGAGCAAATCTGCGAAAGCCTGCTGATACTGGGAAGCGGTGGGCACAGCCCACCCTACTGCTGGCGCCAAGGCCATTTCCAATGCCGCACCGACAGTGAGCAGTTCCGTCGTCGTGGCCTGCATCCGGGTCGAGCCGGTGATCGCCATGGGACCGGTCGCCAGGTCGAGCTTGTGGATGCGCGGCTCGTCGATGACCTCGCGCGAGCGCTGCACGTGGCGGCGCAGCAGGTCCGTGGGGTTGTTATAGACGAAGAACACGTGGGCCCCCGCGTCGAGGCCCTGCCAGGCGGTGCCGATGACAAAGGAGGTCTCACCGCCTTCGGTGATGGCGACGACGACATCGTCCCGCTGCACGCCCGCTTCGCGCAACTGGTGCCGGCCGAAGTCGACAAAGTCCTCGAACCCTTCGACCGACTTGATCAGGGCGAAATCCCCGCCGGCCATGATGCTGAAGCACTGGTCCTCCATGGAGAGCGTTCGTCGGTTGCGGTTGCGCGGCTCGTCACGTAAGACGTCTGACGTCAGGCGTAACGAGTCGCGCAACCCTTCGACGCCTGACGAGTCCTGGTCCCGCTCGCGCCAGCAGCGGCGCCAGGCGGCTTCCAGCAGGATGCTCAGCCGGCCCGTGGCCCCGCAGCCGGTGAAGAAGATCCGCCGGCCGGTGCGGATCGCCTCGGCGAACGCTTCCACCAGCCGGCCGAACGCCTCCTGGGCAAAGATCCTCTCCAGGGCGGCGGGGATATCGTCATCCACCGTTTGCAGCAGGCGCACGCCCGCCTGGACATCGGTCGCCATCGTCTGCGAGAGCCGCCGGGTCTTGGGATGCGAGGACTCCGTCAGCAACTCACCCAACCGAAACGCCTTCTGATGCTCCAGAAACTCCCGGGCCTTCTCACGTGCCTTGGACATGGGTGTATTCATAGCACGCCTGCGCCGCTGTGTAAATGGCTTGCGTAACGCCATCCCCAGGGCCGGAGGCCCTGAGAACGTGTATGAAAAGTGGCACGAGCATCCTGCTCGTGGGGTT
>VGYL01000099.1 GCA_016872975.1 Planctomycetota bacterium | reverse complement strand
GCGGCCTGCTTCCCGTCGCAGTTGTCGATATGGGCCTCGTCTTCCGGCGGGACGTTCAAGAACACGCCGGTCAGTTGACTCCACATGTACCCGCCGCTCTCATCATACCAGGCCGGTGTCGGGCCCTTTTGCCAGGGAGCCGTGTTGACATCCACGAACACAGTCTCCGGCGACTCGAATGACGCATTTGGAATGTACACGGATTCCGCCTGTAGGCTGCTTGTGCCGACGGCCAGGAGCAACAGGCTTGCTGCGATGGCAGTGAACTGCCTTCCGGTTTTCATTTCGACCTCCTCATCACAACGGTACAGGGGCCGGGACATCCCGGACCAGGAGAATCTCGCGAAGCACCCTCAGGCCGTTTCGCAGCTCTCCACAGTCTCCTTGGCACGCGCCAGGAGATCCTCCAACATCTCTTGATACTTCGTCAGGCTGTCCAGCCAGCGAGAAAGGCATCTCCGGCCCCGATTCGTGAGCCGGTACACGTTCTTGGAAGGGCCTGCCTGAGAACCGCTTCGCGTTGACGACAGAAGCTCTTCTGCCTCCATACGTTTGAGCAGTCGGTAAAGCCCCGTGTAATCCACGGGCTGCCGCTCGAAGAATCGGAGTGTCTGCAACTCCTTCTCGATCGCGTAGCCGTGTAGACCCTGCGCCTGATTGCCCAGGATCGTCAGAACGGCCGGCCGGAGCATGCGATCCAGTGACTTGCCGGAACAGATGCATCTATCAAGCTTGGCTCTGCTATTCGACATGCTCCAATAGTAACACGGTCTCCGGAGGCAGTCAAGTAGAAAACCGCAACACAAAGAGGGCCGCGCGCAACCGCGTCCCTGGACGCCAATCCCCCGGCCACCGGGGCTTGGCTTGGCGTCCAATCTACGATCCGGCACGGACGTCATAGGCCATCACGACATCGCCGCGACGGATATAGAGCCGGCCGTGGGCGATCGTCGGATGGGCCCAGTGCTCATCGGTACCCTCCGAAACAGCGAACTGGCTCACCGGCTCGAAGGTCTCTGGATTGGGCTTGACCAGATGCATCGTCCCATTCTGAGCATAAATGTAAAGCATGCCATCCGCAGCAACCACGACCCCCATTCCAACCACCGGGGCATTCCACATCACCTTGCCCGTCTGCCACTGGAGGCAGACGAGACCCCGGTTGCCGCTTTGGGCGGTCCCGTAGATATAGCCGTCGATCAGAACGGTGCCCTGCATCTGGCAGTCCAGCGTCTTATCCGTCCATTTCGGGGCGGCACCGGGGCCGGCGTCCGTCAGGGCCAGCATGGCGCCGCCCGCCCCCATGCCCGAAGAGAGGTAGACCATCCCCTCCCGATAGAGCGGCGGATTGGGCTGCACCCCAGCCCGATGGGGGTAGTCATGTTGCCAGACGACCGCACCGGTATCGGCCTCGACGGCCACCGCCCCCTGCGCCAGCATGGTGAGGATCAGCCGCCGGCCGTGGTGCTCGATGGGCCGGGCCGGACAGTAGCCCGTCGGCTGACTGAGCCCCTTGGTCTGCCAGAGGGTCGCGCCGGTCGTCTTGTCCAGGGCCACCAGCGAGGCATCCGTGCCCCCGGGCGCGCAGATCACCTTCTGACCCTCCACCAGCACGGACTCGGCAAAACCGAACTGGGCCTGCTTGGGGCCGAATCGCTCGACCAGATCCACCGTCCTGAGCACCTGGCCTTGGACGGCGTCGAACGTGATCAGCTTGCCGAAACCCGTCATGAGGAATACCCGGTTGCCGTCAATGGTAGGCGTGGCGCGCGTACCGGCCACGGACGGACCGCGTTTCTCCAACTCCGGGCCGTAGGGGGTCTTCCATTTCAGTGCCCCGTCCAAAGCGTACGCGAACAGATGGCCTTGTCTCTGCTCGTCCATGCCGGTCGTGTAGACCGTGTCGTTGGCAATGACGGCGGAGGAGTACCCCTGGCCCAGACCTTTGGCCGACCAGACCATCTTCGGCCCGCCCTGGGGCCATGTCTTCAGTAAGCCGGCCTCGGAGAACGTGCCGTCGCCGGCCGGCCCACGAAAGCGCGGACAGTCCCCGCCCCGGCCCCCCGCGGCCAAGGTCATTACCATGATGAGTGATGAAATCGTTGCGATCCTGTTCATGGGTTTCCTCCTTTTTTTGCGGCAGTATACCACCCCTGTCCTCTGGTGAACAGACCTGCACCGATCCAGGCAACCACGGAGAGGTCCAGGATTACTCGACGTTGTAGCAGAACAGTGCATCTTGATCGCGCACGTATAGTCCGCCGTTGGCAATGACCGGGTGAGACCAGGCCGGCAGGCGGGTGCGGTCGGGCTGTTGGAAACGGCTGCGTTCGGTGTACTGCTTCGGGTTCGGCTCGATCAGGACGATGGTGCCGTCCTCCATGCGATAGTAGAGCAGGCCGTCGGCGAAAGCCAGCGAGCCTTTTGCCCGGCGTTGGCCGTCCTGGCGCTGATCCCACATGACCTGGCCGGTCTTGAAGTCGAGACAAACCAGGGCGCCGCCCTCATTGCCACCGCTGGCGCCGTAGAGATAGCCATCATGAAGGATCATGCCGCCGTGATGGTTCTGCATGTCGGTGGCATAGACTTCCTCGGCTTTGACCGAGCCATCCGCCTCTTTGCTCAGCTTGACCAACCCACCGCCTGCGCCATAGGCGGAGGAGGCGAACACCATCCCGTCGTGGTACAGCGGCGTCGAACAGTTGATCCCCATCCGATTGGCGGGCTTGTCATATTGCCAGAGGAACTTCCCATCGGAGGCCGCGACCGCGGTCAGCGATCTTGCGGTCAGTTGCACGTACTGGCGCTGCCCATCCAAGTCGATGGCGATCGGCGAGGCATAGGCCGCTCCGCCGCCTCCGGAACCGCCAAAGCCGGCGCGACCGCCACGCCCGCCGCCAAAGCTGCCTGGGCCACCTCGATCACCGCCGGGTCCACCGGTCCCACCCGGACCGCCGGCGCTCGCGCGACTGCCGCCAGAGCCGCCGGGTGTTACGGAAGCGGCGGCCGGGCTGTCGGGCACCTTGGCCTGCCAGATCGTCTCGCCGGTCAGCTTGTTCAGAGCCACCAGCATCGCATCTGGGCCGCCGGGAGTGACGATCACCTTGCCGCCATCAACCAGCGGCGATTCCCGGAAGCTCCACATGGGTCTGCGCCCGCCAAAATCCTCTGTCAGGCTGCGCTGCCAGAGGATCTGGCCATCTTTGACTTGCAGACAAGCGACATTGCCCCCTAGCCCCTCGACATAGAGCCGTTCGCCATCGACCGTCGGCGTGCACGAGGGCCCTTCTCTTCCCTGCGATGGCTGCTGCCGAAAGGCCGGCCCCAGGGGCGTTGCCCAGATTTCGCTTCCGTCCTTCTGGGACCGGGCCCAGACCACTTCCTCCTCGCCGCGATTGGCCATGATGAATATCCGCCCGGCGGCAACGGCCGGACCGCCGTCCCCCCCGCCGAGTCTGTCGACCTTCCAGGCGAGCGGGGGACCATTCTCAGGCCATTGCTTGAGAAGGCCCGTGTCGGCGGACTTGCCGTCACGACTGGCCCCCCGCCACTGCGGCCAATCCGCGGCCATGCTGCTGCCAGCGACTACCATCAGGACTATTGCTGTCACCGCCATTCTAATCTTCATTGTCTACTCCTCTAGTTGACTGAGATGGATATTCCAGGGGATCATTGAACGACTTTGATGCACATCAACCGCCTCTGGTCTCGGATAAGGAGCTTGCCGTCAGAGAGCGCCAACGGCGCCCAGTTCTGCGTTGAACCTCCCACTCTGGAAGCCAGTGGATCATTCTCTGATCCTGTTCCTCCTTCTCCCAGCACCTCTGCCGATGCTAGCGCCTTGAATCCCGAGGGATCAGGCTCCAGGAGATACAGAGTCCTCCTGCCGTCCGTAGCCAGAAGCAGACCATCGACCAGAATCATACTGCCTTTGTTGAAATCAGGTGAGCGCCCTGTTTTCCACAGGACTCGGCCATCCATGCTCATGCACGCCAAGCCGTCCCGCCGGGCATTGGTTCCGTATTGCGCGTAGAAATGACCGTTGTACAATATCGGCGGCTTCGTTTGGTCGCCAAATTCCACGGTGGTGAAGAGTTCGGTGGCGGCGTAGCTGCCGTCCGCCATCTTGGCGACCTTCAGCATCGTGGCGCCGAGTTCATATCCGCCTGCCACAAGCACTTGGTTATCCCCGGCGTCCACGGCACTCGGCACCGAAATGTGGCACTGCCACTTGTCATATTTCCAGAGAATCTCTCCCGTACGGGGTTCTATTCCAACGACATTACCCAGAGTCTGAGGCAATCCTCGATTTCCAATAGGATTCGTGGATGAAATGACCATTACGACATGGTCTCTTCCGTCTATCTTCACAACGGAAGGACTGGCATATGATTCATTGCCGAGATTGGCTGTTTTCCATTTCAGGTCACCCGTGAGTTTGTCATAGGCCACAACGCCGGCCTCAGGAGCCTGCGAGGCAACAATAAGCAGATCGCCGTAAACCAATGGGCACTGCGTGATTGCCCAGATGGGGAAACTGCCGGCTCCGCGTGATCCCAATCCCCCCGATGAACCGCCGGCGCGTCTGCCGCCGAAATCCGTCCACACGTTCTTATTCCAGACCGGTTTGTGTGTGTCGGTGTCGAGGCAGTAGAGATCGCCGTACGGACCACACGAATAGACGTGATGGCCCTCCAGGATCGGTACACTCCGCGAACCGGGAAACATGACACGTCCGGGGGCATCATAGGCAAAATTCCAGAGCTCCTTGCCGCTGGAGAGGTCTAAACACCGGAGGTTATCACCCACCTTGTCATCCCGGTCGAGCAAGTACACCTTGCCGTCCTTGACAACGGGTCCACCATACCCTATGCCGACCGCAACGGTCCACAGAACGTCCGGTCCCTTCTCAGGCCAAGAACGCAGAAGTCCTCTCTCCGGTGATGTCGAGTTTCTGGCCGGCCCCAGATATTGCGGCCAGTCCGCCGCCACGCGGCTGCCGGCCGCCACCATCACAACGACTGCTGTCAACGCGGCTTTCGCCTTCATTTCGTACTCCTCTCACACTGCTGTGGCTATTTCTGTGCATCCGAGTTCTCCCGGATGACCATCGGGACCCCATCTTCTCTCACATCGGCAATCCAAATCTCGTGATGCCAGGATCCGAAAACGCGTTCAATGACCATGCGGCTCATCTCGGGCGCCGACCAAGCGCACCAGGCAAAGGAACCATCGACGATCCTGGTCGCCTGTCTTGTGTCCATGTCATAGATCCAGAGCCCTCCCTGCCAGTAACATCCAATCGCCAACCGCGTCCCGTCCGGCGCCCAGGAAAGGAACGACGGTCCGCTTCCGCCAAGCCCGGACCAGGATGCCGCCTCCAACCCATCGGTCAGATCCACGATCTTCAATGCGCCGCTCTTCTTCTCGATGAACGTGATGAGCTTCTCATTCGGCGCCACCACGGGAAACTGTGTTTCGCACGCGAACACTTCTTTCGGATTCGGGTGGTTCGGATCCGGCGAGATGGAGTACACCATCTTGTCCAGACGGCTGTGGTAGTAGAGCCTCTTGGAATCGCCGGACCAGTTCGGCCAGCCGCCCTTCGCGAGAAACCGCGGGCGTTCCGTGCCATCGGCCCTGATGATCCAGATTTCCTCCTGTTTCCACGGCGGGTGCCTCCCCTCACCCGGCAAGGTCAAGTCCTGCAGGGACAGGAACTGTCGGTCACGAACGTAGAGGATCTGCTGTCCGTCGGGCGACCACGCCGGGTCTTTGCCGGGTACGGTCAAGAGCCGGGTCCTGCCGGTGCCGAGATGAAGAACCTCAATGCCGCTGGCGCCAAGCACGCCCCGGCTGTAGGCCACCTGAGCACCGTCCGGGGCGAAGCTCGGATGAAAACCTTCAGGCACAACACGCCGGGCCCGTTCGGCAAGCTGATGGTATTGCCTGACCGCGTCGTGCAGGCTCTCGAAGGCCGTTCCCAGCGGCGGTCTGTCCTGAGGATGCCACGGCCTTCCCGACCACAGACAGTCAGAAACGTACTTGGCCGCCAGAGCGTCAAAATGCATCCGGTGCATCAGGCCGGAACTGAGAATGTCGTCACATTCCGTCTGCGCCTTCTCGTACTGACCCAGCGCCAACAGCACACAGAACCTGTCAAAATGGTAGGCCGGGTTACGGGGCTGCGTCTGCAGACAGGCCTGAATGTCGGCCAGAGCGTCCTCGTGTCTCCCCATCCGCATGAGAGTCCGGTGACGCTGATAACGGAGATCCGCCAGGCGGCTGTCGTGCGGCAACGTCAGACTGATCGCGCGATTATGGTCCGCAACGGCCCGCGGGAGCAATTCGTTGTCATTTTGGACCAGCGCCAGTTCCCGGCGGGCGACGGCACGTAGCGCATGGCCCGCCGGATTCCTGGGCTGATTGCCGATCATTACGGATGCCTCTGTCTCCATGTCCCGGTATTCCGCGAGCGCGAAATACGTCAGGGCACGCGCCCGCCGCGCGCCGTAGTGCGCCGGATCCAGTTGCAGAGCCTCCTCGAGCCATCCGACCGTCCCCTGCACGGTGTCCGCTATGACGGCACGCAGCAGATAGGCCTCCGCCGTTCTCGGCAGCAACCGTTCCCCATGCTGCAGGTGAACCTGGGCCTTGTCCTTCAGGTGCGGATCGCGGGCGGCGGACTCCAGGTAGATCCGCGCCAGGAGAAAATGAGCGTTGGCGGCGATCTCGGACCGTTCCTTCAGCAGCTTGTACAACTGCTCGACGCTGGCGTCGGGACTATGCAGTTCCAGCAGGATACGCGCATGCAGCAGCCCGGCTTCCGGGCCGACGAACCGGCTGGAAAGGACAGAGTTGACTTCGGCCCGCGCCCGCTCATAGTCGCCGCTGGTGACCAAATCTTCGATCAAGGCGATGGTCCGGAGGTGGTCACCTCGGATTCGCTCGGTTCTGAGGCGCAGGTAAGCACCAGGGACAAGCAGCAACCCGACGACGATCACAGCCGCCGCCGACCAGGTTAAGACCCTGGTGCGGTTTCTCCGCAGGAATTTCTGCAGGCGATAGATCGTGCCGGGCGAGGAGGCCGTGATCGGCTCGTTCCGGAGATGCCGTTCGACATCTTCGGCCAGGGAGTGCACGGTCTCGTACCGACGCGTCCGGTCTTTCTCCAGCGTCTTCATCACGATCCAGTCCAGATCGCCGCGCATCAGTCTGCCTAAGGCGTCCGGCGCCACCCGGCGGTGCCTGGCGACCTCGGTGAGAGCTTCTCCCAAAGTGCTGACCTTGGTGGATGGGCGTGTCGGTTCCTCCTCCCGTAGGATCCGCTGCATCTCTCCATAGCCTTTGCTCAGCAGGTACTCCGAATCGAATGGCGTTCTACCCGTGAGTAGTTCGTAGAGAAGTACGCCCAACGAGAAGACGTCC
This sequence comes from Planctomycetota bacterium, assembly GCA_016872975.1. Taxonomy (GTDB): domain Bacteria; phylum Planctomycetota; class Phycisphaerae; order Sedimentisphaerales; family Anaerobacaceae; genus PLanc-01. Next base: position 5,895 of record VGYL01000099.1, on the reverse strand, counting down.
GTTCTCGTATCGACATCCAGCCCGGTCATTTCAGCCTGCTCCGGGCTCATATACTCCGGCGTGCCGATCATCTGCGAATACCGAGTGAAAACAGTCTTCTCGGTCAGCCGCTGATTCAGGGCCTTGGCAATTCCGAAGTCGATCACCTTGGGGACCGGCCTGCCGTCGTGCAGGGTAACCAACACGTTCGACGGCTTGATGTCCCGGTGAATAATTCCGCGTTGATGGGCATGCTGGACGGCATGGCAGACGGACACGAACAGACCCAACCGTTCTTGGGTGGTTAAGTTGTTGGTGTCGCAGAACTTGGTGATCGCCAGCCCGCGGACCAGCTCCATGACGAAGTAAGGCCGTCCCGTCTCGGTGGCCCCCGCGTCCAATACCGTGGCAATATTCGGGTGGTCCATCAGGGCCAGAGCCTGGCGTTCCGCCTCGAAGCGGGCGATGACCTGCTTGGTGTCCATCCCGAGCTTGATGATCTTCAAGGCCACGCGGCGGCAGATCGGGTGCCTCTGTTCGGCCATGTAGACGGTCGCCATACCCCCCTCGCCGATCTTCTCCAGGAGCTGATAGCGACCGATCTCCGTGCCTGTCATGTCCGCGATAAGGGGAGCCTCTCGGGTGGCGTTGGGGTCTCTATCCGGCAGGTCCATGAACCCCCCGGCTTCGCTATCCCACTTGAGCAAGGCATCGACTTGTGTGCGCAGTTCCGCATTTCCGGCACAGGCTTCATCCAAATAGGCCACCCGTTTGTCGGGGTCCTTCAACTCCGAGGCCCGGTGGAATAGCTGTTCTGGGTTCTGTTCTTGTGCCATAACGGAAGACTCTTACCTGCTTTGATAGCAGCCAAGGTCCAGCATTTTGCCCTTTCTACAGGACCTGCGCAGATTGGCCGTCAGTTCAATCACGATTTTACAGGAAAAATGAAAAAAATGTGCGGGATCAATCCGGGGAACAGATTCGGCCGTAAAGCCAAGCCCGTGCGTAGTTCCAGTACCGTCGCGCCGTGGCAGGGGAAATATCCAGGAGTTCGGCGGCCTGCTCGAAGCTCAGACCGGCAAAGAAACGCAATTTGACCAACTCCGCCTTGAGGGGATCGGTCTCGGAGAACTTCGTAAGGGCTTCGTCCATGGCAATCAGGTCGTCCGGGGATTCCTCCGCCATCATATCGGCTGTCATGAAATCAACGCGCTGACGATCTCCACCACGCTTCTTGCTTCTCTTCTTTCGGGCGCGTTCCACCAGAATGCGGCGCATGGCCTCAGCCGCGGCACCGAAAAAGTAGGTACGGCTTGCCCAGCGGTTGCCGTCCGAACCGACCAGACGCAGGTAGGCCTCATGAACCAGCGCGGTAGCCTGCAGCGTCTGCCCGGGAGACTCGTGCGAGAGCCTCTGGACTGCCAGCAGGCGGAGTTCATCATAGACCAGGGGTAGCAGTTCATCCAACGCTCTGGCCTCTCCACGCTCTGCGGCGTGCAGGATGCGTGTAACGTCATTTCTGGACTCATCCGGCATCGTGATACATAGTAGCACGATCACCCGAGCGGGGACAAGACCATCCGACTTCGTCCCCATCAGCGCCAAGGCCCCTCCTCACCGCAGACGTACAGTCCCGCATCGGAATGCCGGCCGATCTCTCTGCATGCCTGCTTGTCATTGCTGTTCTCCCGCTGGATTTGGACAGGCATCATCTCCTTGGATCAGAGTCGGAACGTTCGGGGTGGATTGCCGCTGAAATCGGCAAGGGTCGCCGCGGCTCCATCCAAATAGAATACCTCGAAGACAGGGTCATCCGGAGTCTGGTAGATGGACTTGACGATGGGACTGACGTCCTGGATTCTGGCCTTGAGGCCGAGGTCCTTCGAGAATATGACCTTGCCGGTCAGACGCAGCCACGAGAAGTTTGCCCCGGAGGCGCAGAACTCGACATACGGGTGCTTTTGCATCTCCTGGAACACGGGTTTCTGGTTGGACGTGCAGAAGTACAGCCTTCCCCCTTCTTCCAGCAAGAACTGGAAGGGACGGACCTTGGGCTTGTCGTCCAGACCAATCGTGGCCAGATACTGGACCTGGCTCTTGACCAGAAAGTCGGTGACGGCGTTCACGGGATTCGATGTGCTCGGCATGGTTCAGTTCCTTTCCGAAATCCGATACATTGTTCGCCTACGAACTATGGGCACAAAAGAAAGACTATTCGCTCAGGTTCTTCTCGATCTTGTCCAACTGCCGGACCAGTTGCGCGCGAGCGCTTTCGCTCAGGTCGCCGTAGAGCTTGCTCCGCAGGGCTCGGGAGATCTCCTCAAAGTCCTCGTGGAGCCCGCGACCCTTGGAGGTCAATTCCACGTAGACGACACGCGCATCCGTTTCGCTGGGGGACTTGCGCAGATAGCCGTGTCTTTCGAGGGTGCTGACCGTCACGGTCACCGTCGACTTGACCCGGCGCACACTCTCGACCACGGCCCGGATCGGAACGGGCCGGTTCTGTTGCAGCAGGAAGGCCAGCACGGGCCCGTGTGCGGGAACAATCCCCTTGATTCCCCGGTTCCTCAATTCTCGCTCGATCAGAGCATTGGCCTTCTCTCTGATTCGAGCGATCTGTCCGACAATACCGCCTGTATCCGCCATGAGTCACTCTCAATACGGCTCCAATCAGCCTTGGAAGCGAGTATAGTTCGTGCGCGAACCGTTGTCAAGCACAGGAAAAGGTGACATTCTGCTTTTTTCCCATCATTTGTCCCCCGGAATCTGCCGGTGGGCGAGAAAGTAGGATGTCCCCTTTTCGCCGGTCGGGCGGGCCAACGTGAAACCGCCTTGTAGAGTCTCGCCCTGCAGGTGCATGGTGATGATATCGTCCGCCTCCGCCAGAAGCCGGCAGGTCCCGCGTTCCACAATGCGCACCTTCCCGGTTCCCTGCTGGACCGGGCCTTCGTAGGTGAGAAACCGCAGGGAATGGTCGAAGATCCTGGTCGCGCGGACCGGGTGATCCAGGACCACTTGCGGCGGCTGCTCCAGGCGAAAGGTGACCAGAGCGTCGCCCTTCTCCAGCATCAGGTCCCAATGGACCCCTTCCGGCGTCGTATGCTCCTGGACGACAAAGCGACGGATCATATTCTTCGTGCACCGTACATTTCGGGCGAGCGGGAACACTCGCCTGGCGAAGATAATATTGTTGTTTGGCGCCGCGAACCGGCTTATGATATCGCGGTAGTAGATAAGAAGCCAGGGGAGCCGGCCGGCGGAACGATCCGCCGGGTCGGCTGAGAAATCACGGCGTATGTGATGACCCTACGAACCTGATCAGGTTAGCACCTGCGAAGGGAGGCTCGGCGGCATTGCACGGCACTCCTTTCCCAGGGGTGCCTTTTGTTTTGGATGGGCTGGATGAAATCGCTGCAAATCAACGGCCAAGTGCGGCAGTTCGCGCCCCAGGAGATGCCCGCGACCCTTTCCGCATTGCTCGAAACGCTGGGGATCCGGGCGGCCACGGTGGTCGCGGAGGTCGACGGCCGGATCGTGCGGCCCGAGGAGTTCGCCCGTACCGAAGTCCGCGACGGCCAGACAATCGAGTTGGTGAAATTCATGGGGGGAGGATAGCCGTATGGACAAGCTCGTGATCGCCGGCCGCTCGTTCGACTCGCGTCTGCTCGTGGGGACGGGGAAGTTCGCCGCGCCGCAAGTCATGGCGCAGGCGTTGGTTGCGTCCGGCGCCGAGGTCGTCACCGTCGCGTTGCGCCGGGTGGATATCGAGAATCCGCAGGACGATACGCTGCGCGAGATCGACCGCGACAGATTCCTGCTGCTGCCGAACACCTCCGGGGCCCGCAACGCCGAGGAGGCGGTGCGTCTGTCCCGGCTGGCCCGCGCCGCCTCGGTCAAGGTGCGGGCCGAATCCACGGTTTGAAAATCGACGGTCATGATCTCGGAGCTGATGATGTCCTTCACTTGCGCCAATCCGGGATCCAGGCCCTCGGCCAGACCGCGAATGACGATATCGCGGTCCGTGATCAACCCGATGAGCCGGGCGCCTTCCCGGATGGGCAGGAACCCGACATCCAGGGACTTCATTTTCTCGGCCGCTTCCAACAGCGACCGGGTGGAATCGATCATTTCGAAATCCGTCGTCATAATCTCGCTGACTTTCATATCGCGCCTCCTTTTCTAATGGCGATCGGTCTATCATCCTCTCGTGTTCTGTCACGCATACGGTGCGGCGCGACAGGCTCTCCACCACGCCGCGGCCCGCGCCGGAGTCCCTGCGCACCCTACCGCCTGTTCTTGTATTTATACGCCGGGCAGCGCCTGCGGATGGTAAGCATTGTTCCCATCCGATATGAGCGGTTCCCTCATTGCCGCGCGAGACATCGCTCCCTACCGTAGCATGGGCGCCCGCAATCGCAGGCGGATCGGGGATCTCCTCCAGGGGCGCCGGCGCACGATACGCCCGGGCAAGATGTCCAGGCGAAAAAGACAACCACCGATTGGAAAGGCACAGATTATGAATGCGAGTCAATCGTTCTGGAACCTGCTGTCGTTCGGCGCGACGGGCCTGCCCGGCGTTCTGGCTCTGGACCAGGGCTTCTTCGGACAACGGGGCGCCGCGGCCACGATGGTTTCCGGGTTCGAGGGGGCCTATGAGAACGGCCAGTACCAGCTTCCCCCGCTGCCCTACGATTACAACGCGCTGGAGCCGTTGTATGACGAGAAGACGCTGAAGATCCACCATGACAAGCACCATGCGGCTTACGTGAAGGGTTTCAATGGGGCCCTGCAGAAGATGGAAGCCGCGCGCAAGGCCAACGACTACAGCACGATCCGGAGCCTGAGCCTGCAGGCAGCCTTCAACGGCAGCGGCCATGTCCTGCACACCCTCTTCTGGCACTCCATGAGCCCCGACAAGCCCCAGATGCCCACCGGCCTCGCGGAGGCGATGAAGGACAGTTTCGGCTCCGAGCAGAATGCCCGCAGCCAGTTTGCCGCCGCGACGAAGGCGGTCGAGGCCAGCGGCTGGGGCGTGCTCGTCTACGAGCCGGTCGCCGACAAGCTGGTCATTCTGCAGTGCGAAAAGCACCAGAACCTTACCATCTGGAACACCGTACCGCTGCTGGTCTGCGATGTCTGGGAGCACGCCTACTATCTCCAGTATCAGAACGATCGGGCTTCGTGGGTGGACAACTTCATGAAGATGGCGAACTGGTCCTTCGCCGCCGCCCGCCTGGAGCAGGCGTAGGGAGTTATGAGAGAACGGTGATCGGCACAGGCGAGGATTGGTGTGGGAGCGGCGATCCTTAGAACGTGTATGAAAAGAGGCACCAGCATCTTGCCCGGGGGCTTGGTGCCAGCGCCGGGTGGCAGCGGCAAGGCCGTAGGCTTTGCGCAGGCCTTGCCGATGGCGGATGGACCAAACCATCGGCAAGCTCCGAAGACTCCGCTTGCCGCTGCCACCCATTACGGAGCTGGGTTCTCATACACGTTCTTAGTACCGCGTTTCGGAAATCGCGCGGCTAACGGGAGGAGGTTGCTTCGTCGCCCTGGGCGCGAAGCGCCGCTGCGCGTCGGGCCTCGCAATGACATAACCGGCTGCTGTATGTCATTGCGAGCGAGGCTGGCCGAGCGCGGCAATCTCTTGATCGTCTCGAAACTTGGGAAATGTGGCAATAGAAAGGCAATGCGCGAGAGGCGGGAGCCACTATGCGACTGCCGAAGGCAGGTACCATTGAGATCGTCCCCTCCGTGCTGGCGGCGGATTTCGGCTGTCTGGCGGCGGAGGTGGCCCAGGTCGAGGCCGCCGGGGTGAAGATGATCCAGTTCGACATCATGGACGGCCATTTCGTGCCCAATATCAGCTTCGGGCCGCCCATTGTGGCGGCCCTGCGCCCGCACAACACCCTGGCTTTC
>VGYL01000098.1 GCA_016872975.1 Planctomycetota bacterium | reverse complement strand
CTCCGGCAAGGAGGTCTTTGCCGTGACCGGGCACTACTACTACACCGCCGCGAACGTGGCGAAGGACGGAACCATCTTCGCCCTGACGAGCAAGGGCACCATTTACGGAGACGCGATCCTGAAGATCTCTCCTGAAGGCACGGTCCTGGCGCAACAGCCCATCGGGGGCTTTGACCTGGCCATCGCGGATGCGGCCGGCGGGCTCTACCTCGTGGGCGCCGACATCAAATACTGCGACTTTGACCTGCGCGTGAAATGGACCATCGACCCGATCAGATGGTGTGCGACATCTGTCGACACCTGCCGCGACGGGACGGCCTGGGTGGCCGTGCGCGAGTACAACGAGTGCCTTCCCGCGATGGGCTACCTTCACCATGTCTCGCCGGAAGGCAAGATCATCAGGACGATGAACCTGAGTTATCCACCCTGCTGCCTGCGCGTGGACCCGCGGGATGACAGCGTCTACGTCGCATCGGGCCAACTGTACAAGTATGACGGCAACGGGACGCTCCAGTTCGCAGCTTCACTCGGCGGGTCGTTTGGATGGAGTCTGGCCATCGACCCGTATCGCGGCGGTGTCTGGGTCGGCACCCTTCGCGATGTGCGTCTCATCTCGTTCGAGGGTAAGACTCTTCTGGCGGTCGAGGCTTTCCCGGGCGAAGACCAGAAGTACGTGGCGTGCTTCTCGACCCTGCCAGAAGGAGTGAAATACGGCGGCGGTTCCGGAGAACCCAACAGCCCTTACCTGATCTGGACGGCAGAGCAGATGAACGCCCTCGGCGCCCAGCCGGAGGATTGGGACCGTCACTTCAAACTCATGACGGACCTCGACCTGTCGGGCTTTGACGGCAAAGCAGGCAGACCCGCGCTCAACGTCATTGCCCCGGATGCGGACCCGGCCCGCGATGGCTGCCAGGGCACTGGTTTCACGGGCCTCTTGGACGGTAACCGGCACACGCTCTCGCATCTGACGATGGCAGGCGCAAGTCACGTGGGATTGTTTGGCCGACTGGCCTCCGGGGCCGAGGTCCGGGACTTGGGCGTGGTGGATGTCAACGTTGTGGGTTCTGGGAACTGCGTGGGCGGGCTGGTGGCAGACAACGCCGGCGGCGCAGTGACCCGGTGCTACAGCACGGGTACGGTCACCGGCGGCTCGTCGGTCGGCGGGCTGGTGGGCAACAATGGCGGCACGGTGACCTATTGCTACAGCATGGCGGCGATCGACGGGACCGGGCAGTATGGGGGCTGCGGCGGCTTGGTGGGCGCAAACTCGGGTTCTGTGACAGGCAGCTACAGCACCGGCCCGGTCCGCGGCGCCTCGTACGTCGGCGGGCTGGTGGGGCGCTGCTACGCAGGCAGCGATGCGACGCATAGTTTCTGGGACACCCAGACTTCCGGCCAGGCGACCAGCGCTGCTGGCACAGGCAAGACGACGGCCGAGATGCAGGCGGCCCAGACCTTCCTCAATGCCGGCTGGGATCTCGTGGGCGAGACGGCCAATGGCACGCAGGACATCTGGTGGATTCGCGCCGGGGAGGACTATCCGCGCTTGTGCTGGCAGCGTCCTTTGAAGTACGCCGGGGGCAGCGGGACCCCCGAGGATCCGTACCGAATCGCCACGGTCGAGGACCTGATCCTGTTGGGCGTGAACCTGGAGGATTATGACAAGCACTTCCTCCTGACACGCGACCTCGATCTGGACCCCAACCTCCCCGGCCGGCGGATCTTCGGCAGGGCCATCATCGCGCCGGACCTCTACGGACGCGGCGATGACTTCTACGGCACGCCATTTGCCGGCGTCTTCGACGGCCAGGGACACACCCTCTCGAATCTGACCGTCGCGGGTGGTCACTACCTCGGACTATTCGGTCGGCTGGCGCCGGAGGCCGAGGTTCGGAACGTGAGCCTCGTGCGGGCCCGCGTTAGCGGCTATGGCGTCTGCGTCGGCGTCCTGGTGGGAAGCAACATGGGGGACGTGACTGGTTGTGATGGCAACGGGGTGGTCGACGGCTATCGCCACGTCGGCGGGTTAGTGGGAAGCAACAAGGGTGGTCGCGTGATCGACTGCCACAGCGCCGCGACCGTCACCGGCGGGGATCGCGTGGGCGGGCTGGTGGGTCGCAACGGCATCGCAAATACGGAAGGCGTCATCCGGAACAGCTTCAGCACGGGCCCTGTCAATGGTAGTCGCGTCCAGATCGGCGGCCTCGTCGGATGGAACGAAGGCTCGGTGAGCCAGTGTCACAGCACCAGTGACGTCCACGGCGGCAGTGGCGCGGGCGGGCTGGCGGGGACCAACGATGGCTCAATCGCCCAATGTCACAGTGCCGGTCCCGTCAGTGGTTCCTCAGAGGTCGGCGGACTCGTGGGCTACCACGAGTGGGGGGATATCACCCAATGCTACAGCACCGGTGCGGTCAGCGGGTATTATGACGTGGGCGGATTGGTGGGATACAGCGAGAGCACCGTCACTCAGTGCTACAGCACCGGCGCGGTCCAGAGCGCGGGGCAGTGTGTCGGCGGACTGACGGGAGATGATTGGGGACTCATCAACAGTTGTTTCTGGGACACCCAGACCTCCGGCCAAGCCACGAGCGCCGGTGGCACGGGCAAGACGACGGCCGAGATGCAGACAGCCCAGACGTTTCTGGACGCCGGCTGGGACTTCGTGGGCGAGACAAAGAACGGCACAGAGGACATCTGGTGGATCGACGAAGGGAGAGACTATCCGCGCTTGTGGTGGGAGCTGCCCGAACCGCCGAAGACCGCGAACAACTGACCATTCGATAGGAGGATCAACAATGGACCACACACGCCCAATCTCGGTTCTGGGCACTACGGCCCTCCTGCTTCTGGCGGCGAGTCCTTTCGCGTGGGGCGACGCCGCGAACAAGCCGCCCCGAGCGGAGGCCGGTCTGCCCAGATATGCCGCGAAAGCCCCCGTTCGACTCGACGGCAGCGGGTCGTATGACCCTGATCATTCGGGTCCGCTGACCTATGCGTGGACTCAGGCTTCCGGGCCGCCGTTGGTCATCACAGGCGCGGACACCGCCACCCCTGCAGTCAGCGGCTTTGTGCAGACCGCGGAGATTCAGGAATGCGTTTTCGAGCTTGTCGTCAGTGATGGCGAGCTGAGAAGCGCGCCCGATACGGTCAGCACAATCATCGTACCGCTGTACGGGCCTGATGCCCTTGGACTGGAGAGGCCGCCGTTTGATGCCAATAAGCCCACCGTGATCCTCTTCCGCGGCGGAGATTGTGTCAATGGCAACTTAGGGAGACCCTGGGACGTGCCTGACTGGATCGGCAGAGCGAACATCATAGATTTTCCCAGCGGATATACACCCGATAGCTACACCGTGCCCCTCACCTATTACAAGTATGCCGACATGCTGATCGCCTACCTGTCGAGCGTCGCGCCCGAGTACAGACAACCGATCCAGATCATAGGCGTGAGCACGGGTGGCATGCCGGCGATAGACGTGGCGCTGCGTTTGAACACGATCTATCGGGACCCACGATACAACGCCAACCGAGTTACCTACTGTGACGCTCGATGCCGTGACAAAACGACTCAGTTGGCCCTCGTGGACCGACTCGTGGCCAACTCGGTGGAGGGCGAGCCATGCTGGGTGGATAGCTATGACAGCACCGGGCCGTGGCCGAACGCGTTGAGTGTCTACTGTCCACTTGTTCCTCATGCCAAGGCAGGAAATTGGTACCGTGAGTCTCTCGTCTCCGCAGATATGGGCAAATTCAATGATGGCGTCGTGGCGGGCGCATACTGGTCCGTCGTAGGTCCTGGCAAGAATCTTCAGCTTGCCCCGGCGCCGGGCAGGCAGATCTACAGCTTCCAATGGAGCGGGTCGTCCACCAGCGGTCGGATGGAATTCTACCATGAGTCAAGTTATCCGGGGCGGCTCCCCCAGCCTATCACCCTCACTGGACCTGCCGAGGGAGCCGCCGTGGGCGCCGGCGGGGCCGTCTTGAGTTGTCGCAACAGCCAAAACGCGGTCGGCTATCAACTTCTGTTCGGGCGCGACCCCTTCCACCTGACCTATCTCGCGTGGGAGGGCGCGACTCCGCCCAACGACGTCGTGACGGTGTTTCCGTTCCCGAAGACGTGGTGGACCATCAAAGCGCGTGACCTGTACGGGTCTACGATCCACGCGGACCCCGTTTGCCTCACGGCGGAGAACGTGGTGCCGCAGACCATCGAGAACTCCGGCACCAGCCAGACGTATGCTGCCATTCAAGAGGCCATCAACGCGGCCCACGAGGGGGATCAAATCGTGCTCGCGCCGGGGGTCTGGCAGTATCTGGGGAATCTCGATTTCAAGGGCAAAGGCCTGACCCTGCGTTCCGCCGATCCGAACGACGCGCGCGTGGTTGGCGCCACCGTTCTGTGCGGCGATGGGCGCGGACCTGTTGTGACTCTGTCATCAGGCCCAGACCGACCTCCGACACTGGAGGGTCTCACAATCGCCGGCGGCACCGTGGGCATCTCGTGCCGAGACGCGGCGCCGACGATCCGACGCTGTACGGTTGGGAGCGACGGACCTGTCGCCATCGAGTTCTGGCCCGCGCACGAGCCCCGGCTCATCGATTGCACTCTCTTCGGGCACGTGACGAAACGTGACGTGGACACATCCAACATTCACGCAACCTATGAATGGAGGTAAACAACCATGAACGCGACAAGAAACATCCTGAGCTTTGTGTGGGTAGTGGTGGCAACCTGTGGCATGGCCGACCTGAAGGCCGATTTCACCTTCGGGGAGCCGGTCCGGTTCGGGTCGGTCGCCACCAGCGACGACCTGATTGATTGCCTGTCCGCTGATGGGCTGGAATTGTACATCCAATCCGTGCGGGCGGGAGGACAGGGCGGCCGGGACATGTGGGTGTCCAAACGGGCCTCGACAGAGGACGATTGGGGTCCGCCGGAGAATCTGGGCCCGAGGGTGAACAGCCCGCAATGGGACGGCTTTGCCTCGATTTCCACCGATGGTCTTACGCTCTACTTCATCTCGTCCGTTGGTCAAGCGGACCTTCTGGCCACCGACATCTACATGACCACGCGGGCGACGAAGAACGATCCGTGGGGCCCCGCGGTGAATCTTGGCGCCACGGTAAACGGTACCCGCCAGGATCTGGACCCCTGGATTTCACCCGACGGTCTGGAACTCTATTTCATGTCCTATCGGTCCGGCAACTATGGTCAGGCCGATATGTGGGTGACGCGGCGCCCGACCGAAGATGCCCCCTGGGGCACGCCGGTGAATCTCGGCCCTGTGGTGAACAGCGCCGTCACCGACGCGTACCTCTCGCTCTCACCGGACGGTTTACTACTGTTCTTCAGCGATGGTTCGAATCCTGGCGAGCCGCGCCGGCCCGGCGGGTACGGCAATGGGGACATGTGGATGAGCAGGCGTGCGAACCTCTCGGCCCCCTGGCAGACGCCGACGAATCTGGGACCTGGGGTCAATGGTCCGTCCGGCGAAATTGCGCCTCGCATCTCGCCGGATGGTCGGACCTTGTACTTCTTTTCTCAGCGCGGTGGCGGTTGGGAGGCCTGGCAGGCGCCGATCGTTGCCAACTGCGATCTCAACGGCGACGGCAAGGTCAATGAGAAAGATGTCCTGGTCATGACGCAGCATTGGGGCCAGGACTACCCACCGTGCGACATCGGCCCCTTCCCGTGGGGTGACGGCGTCGTGGACACCCAGGACCAGATGGTCCTCCTGGAGACCATTGAAGGACCGGGCTTCGTCCTGAGCCCCAGGCCGCACACGCGGGAAGTCTCGCGCGATGTGATCCTGAGCTGGACGTCGCCCAACTTCGCAAAGACACACGATGTATACTTTGGGACTTCCTTCGAGATGGTCCGCGGCGCCAGCCGGGGCAATCCGCTCGGCGTACTGGTCAGCCAGGGTCAGACGACAACCACGTACGACCCTCCCGGACATCTGGAGTTCGACCAGACCTACTACTGGCGGATCGATGACGTCGGCCCCGCCCCCGATTCTACGATTTACCGAGGGGCCGTCCTGGACTTCACGACCGAGGCGTTTGCGTATCCGATCAAGAGCATCACCGCCAGTTCTTCGAGCGCACAACCCGGCAATGGCCCGGAAAAGACCGTGAATGGCTCGGGACTCGACAAGAACGACGGACATTCGACGGACCCAAAAGACATGTGGTGGACCCTGCCCGCAGCGCCGCATTGGATTCAGTACGAGTTCGACAAGGTCTACACGCTGCACGAACTGTGGGTGTGGAACTTCAACCACATGAGCGAGCCCTATATCGGCTTTGGGGCCAGGAGCGTCCAGATCGAATACTCCCCCGACGGTACGACGTGGACCCCCTTGACCAATGTGGCGGAATTCGCCCGGGCGCCCGGCAAGCCCGCTTACAGGGCAAACACCTTCGTCAGCTTCGGCGGAGTCTCGGCCAGGTACGTCAAGCTGACCATCGAGAAGAACTGGGGCGTCGCCCCGCAGACGGGCCTGAGCGAGGTGCGGTTCTTCTATGTCCCGGTCGGTGCGAGTGAGCCCGCGCCGGGTTCCGGGCGTAAAGGCGTCCGTGTGGACACGCATCTGACTTGGAAGCCAGGTCGCCAGGCTGTTTCCCATCGGGTCTACTTCAGCCTGGACCGGCAGGCCCTGGAAGCCGGCGCCGCCCTGGCCGGGACGACCGCGGACGCCCATTTCGATCCCGGTCCGTTGGATTTGGGCCGGACGTACTACTGGCGGGTCGACGAGGTCAACGAGACGGCGACTCCCCCGGTCCGCCCCGGCGAAATCTGGAGTTTCACCACGAAGGAATATCACGTCGTGGACAATTTCGAGAGCTACACGGACGAGGAGGGCAGCCGGATCTACCAGATCTGGATCGACGGCGCGAGCAACAAGACCGGCTCCCAGGTCGGCTATCCCCAGTCGCCTTTTGCCGAGCGAACGGTTGTCCACAGCGGCAAGCAATCCATGCCGCTGGACTACAACAACACCAGGAGTCCGTTCTATAGCCAGGCCGAGCGGACCTTCGCGCCTGTCCAAGACTGGACGGTCAACGGGGCCGACACGTTCACGCTGTGGTTCCGGGGCAACCCGAGAGATTTCCTCCAGCGGGCCGACGGCAGCATTCAGATGAGCGGCGGTGGTGCGGATATCTGGGCCACGTCCGACCAATTCCGCTTTGCCTATAGACGGCTCAGCGGCGATGGCTCCGTCGTCGCCAGGGTCGACAGCCTGGTCAATACCCACACCTGGGCGAAAGCCGGCGTGATGATTCGCGGCAACCTGGACGCGGCTTCCACGTACGCCTTCATGACCCCAACGCCTGAGGGCCGGCGGGCCTTCCAGAACCGCCCGTGGGTCGGGGGCAGCGCGGTGGGAGCCTACAGCAACGCCGGCGCTGTTGTGCTCCCGCTCTGGGTGAAGGTGGAACGGCAGGGCAGCAACTTCACCGGCTACTACTCGCAGGACGGCAAGAACTGGGTCCGCCAGTCGGACAAGGAGAACACCGGCATCGATCGATCCAGCAATCCCGTGACGATCGCCATGATGGGCGACGTCTATATCGGCTTGGCCGTGACCAGCCACAACGTGGGGATGCCGACCATCGCCGAGTTTTCTGATGTGTCGTTCACGGGGATGGTCACCGGCCCATGGCAGGTGGAGGCCATCGGCGTGGAGCAGCCGAGCAACGATGCAGCGCCGTTGTACCTGATGGTCGAAGACAGCGCAGGACACATCAAGACGCTGACCCATCCCGACCCAGCGGCGGTTCAGGCCATCGACTGGCACAAGTGGGTGATTCCGTTCGGCGATCTCCAGGGTGTGAACCTGGCCGGCGTCAAGAAAATGACGATCGGCGTGGGCAACCGGAACAAGCCCACGGCGGGCGGCACCGGTGTGATCTACGTCGATGACATCGGCGTCGGCCATCCGCTATCTGCCGAGTAGTGGGCGGTGTCATCTGCTTGTCAGACGGAGCGGGGGCCGGCACACTGCGCGGTGGGCGGGCCTGCCACATTTCTCTGCCCTGCGGGGGGCCCCCGCTCGGCCGTCGAGCCCTTCACAGGCTTCGGGGCCAAGACCGTCAAGATCGAGTACTCCCCCGACGGCACGGCGTGGACTCCCTTGGCGGACGTGCCGGAATTCAAGAAGGCATCCGGCAAGGCCGGTTATATGGCGGACACGAAGATCAGCTTCGGCGGCGTCCCGGCCAAGGTTGTGAAGCTGACGATCGAGAAGAACTGGGGCACGGCTCCGCGGACGGGCTTGAGCGAGGTGCGGTTCTTCGCCGCCCAAAGCGCCGCGGCCACCCAGCCGTGAGGCTGGCAGGACAAAGCCACCCGCTTGGCGCCGGAAAGAGGGCTGGGGAACAACGGAGCACCCCGGCCCTCTTGTGCTCCCACTCGTCAGAATCTCGTGGTTCAGGAAATGACAGGAAGGAAACCGAGGGAGGACAGAAGGCTGGAGACAGAGGACGGAAGAGGGTAAAGTCGTAAAGTCGATGCCTGGCACCGATTCCCCCGGTGCCTGGCACCGATTCCCCCCCCGAACGTCGGGCGAGGACGCCCAACCCACGAAGAAACGCCTCACGGCGTCACTGCGAACGCGCTCGCCGTCGCATGGGGACCATTCGGCCGATCGTACGAGAGGTTGCCCAGTTCTGAACCGTGCCGAGTCCTTTAGAGCACTTCGAACTTCAAACTTGAAACTTCAAACTTCCCCCGTGCCGGGTGGCGGATTCTCGAGTGGCGTTTTTGGGCTGAAGATTCAGACCGCCACGATCAGACCGCCAAGGGGCCCGTGGGAGGGCATTTGGCGGTCTGATGATCCGCACTGGCGCCCCTGAAAACGCGGTTTGTGGCCGTTTAGGCCCGTTCAGACCGCCATGTATATATAATTTGGCGGTCTGAATCGGCGCCCCTGAAAATGGGGTTCTGGACCGGTCGCATCGCGCCTCTTGGCGGTCTGAACTGGCGCGGGCAAAAACGCGGTCTTGGCAGTTTCAGGTGTTAAGACGGGCAAGTGCATGGCTGGAGGCTTTGCGCTTCCCACTTCGCATGTCCAAGTCGGTCGAAGGCCGGCGCGGCTCTTGCGTTGTGCCCGCCCGGCGAGTAGACTCACTCTGTTAGCCCCATTTTTCGGGAAATATCGATATGGAGATGGTGTGCACAGCACACCCTACGTATGAGCAAAGCCGTAATACCGATTGACCGGTGGCTGCCGCATGAGCACATTCCGTGGGTGATCGCGGGGCCGTGCAGTGCCGAGTCGGCGGAGCAGATGCTCCAGACAGCCCGCGGCCTGGTGTCGTGCCCGCACGTGAAGGTGTTCCGGGCCGGGATCTGGAAGCCGCGGACCCGCCCGAACTCGTTCGAAGGGGTCGGGGAAGTGGGCCTGGACTGGCTGGCCCAGGTCAAGGCCGAGACCGGTCTGCCGACCGCCACGGAAGTCGCCAATACCGAGCACGTCGAGCTGTGTCTGAAGCACCGGGTCGATATCATCTGGGTCGGCGCGCGGACGACGGTCAGTCCCTTCGCGGTCCAGGAGATTGCCGACGCGGTCCGGGGCGTCGATATCCCGGTCCTGGTCAAGAACCCGATCAACGCCGAGCTGGGTCTGTGGCTGGGCGCGATCGAGCGGCTCCACGACGCCGGCGTCCGCAAGCTGGCAGCGATCCACCGGGGGTTCTCCACCTACGTCGAGATGCAGTTCCGCAACGACCCGAAGTGGCAGATACCCATCGAGCTCAAGCGCCTGTTCCCCGAGCTGCCCCTGATCTGCGATCCCAGCCACATCTCGGGCAGCCGCCAGCTCGTCGAGCCGGTCGCGCAGATGGCCCTCGACATCGGCATCCAGGGCCTGATGATCGAGTCGCACATCGACCCCGACCGGGCGCTCAGCGACGCCAGGCAGCAGGTCACGCCCGCGGACCTGTGCCGCATGCTGGAGCGGCTGCGCGTCCGCAATGCCCCGATCAGCGACCGGGACGTGAAGCAGAAGATCTCGCGTCTGCGCGCGGAGATCAGCCATATCGACGCCAAGATCATCCAGGACCTGGCGGAGCGGATGCGGTGGGTCGAGGAGATCGGCCGGCTCAAGCGGCAGCACAACATCCCGGTCCTGCAGCTCGAGCGCTGGGAGAACCTCCTGGAGAAGCACCTGGCCAAGGCCAAGGAGCTGGGCCTGGACGAGGACTTCATCAAGTCCCTTTTCGAGATCATCCACACCCAGGCCATCAAACGGCAGTTGTAGGATGAGGCCGGGCAACGGCCCCGGGAAGTCGCGGAGCCATGGCGGCATCGGTATGTTCCCGGGTGCGAATTCTCTTGACCTGGCGTAGAGTTTTTCGTAGATATGCCGCGAACCTGAGCACACGGCGTGCTCATCCTCCGGTTGCGTGGCTCGTTGCGATTACCGTCAGATGTCGTACGGTACGGGTCTCGCCGCCCTAACCGCCGAACGAATTTGGAAAGGTGTGTGCCTGATGAAAGTGAGCCAAAGAGCCAAAGCCGTTGCGCCGTCCGCGACCCTGGCCGTGACCAACCGGGCCAAGGAGCTCAAAGACCAGGGCATCGACGTGGTGGGTTTCGGGGCCGGAGAGCCCGATTTCGATACGCCGGACTATATCAAGGAAGCCGCGATCAAGGCCCTGAAAGAGGGCAAAACCAAGTATACGCCCGCCTCCGGCATCCCGGAACTGCGGGCCGCGATCGCCAAGAAGCTGGAGACGGAGAACGGCCTGAAGTACAAGCCCGAGCAGATCGTCGTCAATATCGGCGGCAAGCACTCGGTCTACGAGGCCATGCAGGCGGTCCTCGATCCGGGCGACGAGGTCCTGCTGCCCGCCCCCTACTGGGTGACCTACCCCGAGGCCGCCGGGCTGGCCGGCGCGACCGTCAAGGTCCTGGAGACGGATAAGAGCAACAGCTACAAGATCACCCCGGACCAGTTGAAGAAGGCGATCGGGCCCAAGAGCGCCATGCTGATCCTCAATTCGCCCAGCAACCCCGGCGGCTTCACCTATACGCCGGACGAGCTGCGGGCCCTGGCCAAGGTGCTCGAAGGCACGAACGTCGCGGTGATGTCGGACGAGATCTACGAGAAACTCATCTACGGCGACACGAAGTTCATCAGCTTCGCGGCCCTGAGCGAGGACGCGTTCAACCGCACGCTGACCCTCAACGGCCTGAGCAAGACCTACTCCATGACCGGCTGGCGGCTCGGCTACACGGCCGGCCCCGTCGATGTGCTCAAGGCGATGGCCCGCCTGCAGGACCACATGACCTCCAACCCGGTGACATTCGCCCAGTACGCGGCGATTGCGGCGATGGGGCCGCAGTCCGCGGAGGCGATTGAGAAGATGCGGATCGAATTCGAAAAGCGGGCCCGCTACATGACGGACCGGCTACGGGCGATGAAGGGCGTCGAGTGCACCGAGCCGACGGGCGCCTTCTACTGCTTCCCCGATGTCTCCGCCCACTACGGCCGGACCTTCGGCGGCCTGAAGATCACCGGCAGCATGGACTTCGCCAAGGCCCTCCTGGAGCAGGCCAACGTCGCGGTCGTCCCCGGCCTGCCCTTCGGCTGCGATAAGAACATCCGCCTGAGCTTCGCCACCTCGATGGCGCAGATCACCAAAGGCCTCGACCGCATGGAGAAATGGCTCGGGTGATTTGTGATTTATGATTTATGATTGACGATTTATAATTGGGATTGCCCCTATCGCACGTAGGCCAGGATGCCGGCGGCGATGGCTTGGGCGAGGCGGTTTTGCCAGGCGGGGTCGCGGAGGCGGGCGGCCTCCTGGACGTGGGAGAGGTAGCCGAGCTCGACCAGAACGGCGGGGCAGTTCGTCAGGACGAGGACTTTGAAGTCCGCCTCGCGGATGCCGCGGGTGTCGCAGCCGGTGGCGGCCATGGTCTGGCTGATCGCCTGGGCGGCGCGCCGGGCGTCGGCCGAGGCCGCCCGCGCGACGTAGATCGTGAAGCCCTGGACGGAACGGTTGGGCGCCCAGTCGGCATGGATGCTGACGAACAGGTCGGTCTTGCGGCGGTTGGCGAGGTCGGCGCGCGCTTCGAGATCGATGAACCGGTCGTGCTGGCGGGTCATGATGACCGCGACCCCCGCCTGTTCGAGCAGGTCGGCGA
This sequence comes from Planctomycetota bacterium, assembly GCA_016872975.1. Lineage (GTDB taxonomy): Bacteria > Planctomycetota > Phycisphaerae > Sedimentisphaerales > Anaerobacaceae > PLanc-01. The sequence continues at coordinate 1,239 of VGYL01000098.1, read as the reverse complement.
CCTTCAGGGCGACCGCCAGGTTGATGTGCTTCTCCTGTGTGCCGGTGGCACTGCTGGTGCCGGGGTCCTGGCCGCCGTGACCGGCGTCGAGGACAACCAGGGCCTTGGACTTGGTCGGCTTGCGGCGGACTACCGGCGGGGCCGCGGAGCGAAGGTGCTCACGGATCTGCTCAACGAGAGAAGCCGGTACGTGGAACGTGTTGCCCTCTTTCTTGATCTCGCCTACCGGGCCGATGGGTTGGCCGTTGACGAAGAACCGCCCGTCCGGGTGGGTGAAGATGAGCACCGTGTTGGCGGCGTTCTTCAGGACGACAAAGCCGGCATCCCGCTCCTCGATGCGAAGGCCCAGGCGCAGGGCCAGGTCCTCCAGCGTCGTGGCGTGGTCGGCGACCACCATCTTCGGTGTCTGCTTCTGCGGCTCCTGGCAGCCGGCCAAGCCCAGGGCCGCGAGTGCCAACGCGGTGAGGATGTTCGTCCGTAAGGTCATATTGCCGGTATTATCGGAAATTGGGCGGCAAAGTGTTTAGACTTCTTCCGGCGATTCTTCAGAACCTCCGGAGAAGGAGGGAATACGGGAACCAGGAACTGTGATCCGTGATCCGTGATCCATGGCCCGTGACCCGAGTCACGGGCCACGACCCCGGATTCCAGGCTTAGTGCAAGAAACGGCCTTCTCGGGCCCCAAAGGATGGGTGGCAGCGGCAAGCGCAGTCTTCGGAGCTTGCCGATGGTTCTGCCCCCGGGCCATCGGCAAGGCCTGCGCAAAGCCTTCGGCCTTGCCGCTGCCACCCACCCAAACGGTTACCCGATTCTGAACCAGGCCGGATTCCATCAGTCCAGCGGTCCTTCCAGGCGCCAATTCGCGGCCAGGAGGGCGAAGTCAATCAGATCGACGCTGCCGTCGCGGTTGGTGTCCGCCCGTTCCCAGTAGTCGTTGTGCCGCGCGCTGTCCGGGGCCAGCCAGTAGTGGCTCAAGCGGCATAGGTCCAGGAAATCGACGCGGCCATCCACCGCCAGGTCGCCCGCGCGGGGCGCCGCATTGAACACGATCGTGAAAGGCTCCGAGGGCTCGTAGGAGTCGCCGTCGTCGAGGGCGTCGTAGACCCGCAGCGTGATCCACTGGAGATTCCGACCGTCCGTCGCCTGATAGGACATGTGCACGTGGGAGTCGCCGCGCAGGCTGTGGATGCCGCTATGGCTGAAGGATTGGCCGACAGAGTCGATCGTGAACTGGGGATA
>VGYL01000097.1 GCA_016872975.1 Planctomycetota bacterium | reverse complement strand
ACCGCCGGGTCTTTGCTGATCTCGGTCTCGAAGGCGCCGGTCTTGGCGCCCATCATCGTAAAGGCCATATTCGCCGTGACGATAGAGGCGTGGCCGCCGTAGTTGACGTTGAGATCGAAGATCAGGAGTCGACGCGGTTTGCGGGGCGTGACGAAGGCCTTGGCGGGCAGTGCCGCCTCGATCTTCTGCCGTTGCTCCGATTCGGGCATGCGCTGGCTCTGGGCGCCGGCGCGCCTTAGCCAGGACATGGCGAGCAGGCCCGTTGCTCCCAGGGCACCGCCCAAAAGACTGCGCCGGGTTGTTGTCTTCACTCTCTCTACATTTCTGTTCATAGGATCGCCTCTGTTCTGCGCGACTCTTGGTTGGTAGTGTGCTCGTAAGAGCATAGGAAGATAACGCCTGACGGCGTCACTACAAACCAGCTTCGCTTGACGCTGCCACCCTTCGACGGAATCGGTGGGGCAAGCCCCACCCTACATCACTTGGCGCTTGCCACGGTAGATGGTTGTGAGTTCTCTGCCACTACCGGCGCGCTCTGCTCCGGGGTCGTGATGCCCGGGGGCAGCTCGATGATCCGGAGGTTGCGGAAGTGGATCGGGGCGCCTTCGGATTCCAGGCAGATGTAACCCTTCTTGACGCTGGCCTTGCTGATGCCGTTGACGAATTTGCCGTTGACCGCGAGCTTGACCACCCCATCGACGGCCACGATCGTGTAGGAGTTCCACTCGCCTTTGCCCTTGCAGCGATTCTCGGCGGATTTGCTGCGCGGCCCGCGGGGGTTGTCCGGTACCGTGGTGACCCCGCCCGTCGGGAAGACCTCGCCGTGGACGTAGGCGTCCGTCACGTTTTTCTGCACCGCGTAGTCCAACTCCAGAATCTGGATCTCCATGCCCCGGGGCAATTGTTTGCCCTCCGGCACGGTTCCTTCGCCCCAGATGAAGACGCCGGAATTGCCGCCCGCCGTCAGGTGCTTCCATTCCACCGACAGGATGAAGTTCTCATACTGGCGGTCCGTGCGCATGACACCGATCGGCTTGCCGGTGCAGACGATCATGCCATCTTTCACACTCCACGTATCGGGGGCGCAATTCACGTTGACCCACCCCGACAGATCCTTGCCGTTGAACAGGTCCCGGACCTGCAAGACATCCTGCGCCCACGCCGAGCCACCGCACAGCAGCATCACGGCGACCACCACCAAAGCCTTCGCCCAGTTCTTCATAGCAATGTCTCCATCAGAAACCCTTGTGAAACTGCCGGCGGGATACCCCTTGCGGCACATATCTTGTCTTCTCTGTTGCCTGCCTTCTCCTGCGCTGGGGCCCTCAACGGACGATCACCCGGCTCAGCGGATACCAGCCGTCCGCGGCCCGTCCCTGGATCGCGAGCCGGACGACCGGCTCCGTGGAATCCTGCCCGACGATCCCGACGGCCAGGTCATACTGGCCCTTGGGCATGTCTGTGGGCAAGGCCACGCGGTCGGCGACGGCAACGATCTCGCCCGGCGGCAGGTCCGGCACCTCTTGCATGAAGTCCTCCGTGAACGCCTGGATCGAGCCGGGCATCCACTGGTTCGCCGTGGCTGTTCCGGGCAGGACCACCGTGTGTCCCTGCGCATTCGTCAGCTTGTAGGCCACCCGGTAGGGCCGGTAACAGGGGGCCGAGCCGACGTTTTGCCACTTCGTCGCGATGGCGAGAGCGCCCCCGGCGGCGGCCCGCTGCGGATGTTTCATCTCTTTCAGCACGAACCGGTAGCCGAGCCGGCGGAGGAAACGCTCGATCTCGGGCCGGATGTTCTCGCCCTCCGGCAGAGGGGCGGACTTGTTGTTGAGGCATGAGCCGTGCAGGGCCAGGGCGTAGTTGAAGATGTAACGCAGCGACCAGCCCTCCTCCACCCAGCGGCGCATCTCCCAGCAGCTTTCCCAGGCCACCGGCGCCGTCCTCCAAGCCTCCTCAACTTCCGCGCCTTGGACGAGTTGCGGATAGGCGTTGCGCATGTGGCACCAGGTTTTGGAGAAGCCGCCCATGTCCCCGAGGCAGTCCGCCCGCCAGCCGGCGCCGCGCTCGGCGGCGTAGGTCAGACACTCGCGGCCCCCGATCAGCATCAGCAAGGGCGTCTTGCGAAACGCCTGCACGTAGGCGTCGATGATCTGCTTGCGGGTCTCCATCGTGGGCATTTTGGCGGTCTTCGAGCCGCTCATGTGCCACTCACCCCACCAGCCGACCGTGCCGAGATCCACGTGGTCGAGGTCGGGGTGCCCATCGTACCGTTCGCCCAGACGCTGGATCAGGTGCAGATGCCGGGCGAGGGTGTCCACGTCATCCAGATCAGGAATCTGGAATCCCTGTTGGCCCTCATAGTCCACGGTGAGCACCTTGCCACCGGCTTTTTCGAGCCAGTCCGGATGGTAGGGACGGCCGAGATACGTCGAGCAGCACATCACCCGGAAGGCCAGCTTCTGTCCGGCCGCCCGCGACTCGGCGAGGGTCCTGTCGAGAAAGGCATAGTCGATCTCGCCCGGCCGCGGCTCCACCGTCCCCCAGCCCCAGCGGACGTAGTGGAGGGTCGAAGGAATCCAGTCGGGCAGGTTCTTGTCCTTGTCGCGGGTCCGGCCGAACGTCTGCCAGCCGATGCCGGGATTGGCCAGCAACTCCTCCGTCTCCTGGGGCCGAATGGTCACGAGGGACTCGGACGTGTCCTTTCCCCGTCCGGACGCGACGCACAGAGGAACACACATGAGGACAACGGCAATCAGGGGCGTCGCATTGAGTCTATTCACGGCAGACACTCCGATGTCGAAGGGCACTGGTCATCCGATTCTCCGAGCACACGCCGCTATCATACCCGTTCTCCCGGCAGGTTCAAGGAATCCCTTGCTTCGGAATAGATGACCGTTCCCGTGAGCCTCCGGGGCAGCGCAGGTACGGTCCCCGCCCGGCCCGGGAAAAGGGGACATTCTACTTTTTCTTCCCGGAAGCGGAAAAGCAGAATGTCCCCTTTTCCGGCAGCGGTTTGGGCGATGCCACCCATGGGGCACTGGGGAGCTACTTCGCCTCCTTGCGGGTCCTCCGGTCATTGCGACAGGGGGATCGGTCGGAGTTGCCGGGCGAAGACGTCGAAGCTGTCCCGGCCGAACAGGCAGAAGACGATCCGCTCGAGCCCGGTGTCGCCCCGGAGGTATTCGACGGTTGTCGTGAGCATGATCTCGGCACACCGGTGGAGAGGGAATCCGAAGATGCCGGTGCTGATGGCGGGAAAGGCGAGGCTCTTGAGGCCATGCTCATCGGCGACTTTCAGGGAGTTTCGCGTGGCGTTTCTGAGCTTCTCGTCCTCGTTACCCTCGCCCATCTGCGGCCCGACCGCATGGATGACGTGCCGGGCCTTGAGTCGCCCGCCGGTGGTGAGCACGGCGCCCCCGACGAAGGTGCCGCCGATCCGATCGCACTCCTGCTGGATCTGCGGACCGCCTTTCTTGCGGATCGCGCCGGCCACGCCTCCGCCCAGGACCAACCGGGCGTTGGCCGCATTGACGATCGCGTCCGTGTCCATCTCGGTGATGTCACCCTCGACCAACTCCAACGTCCGACCTGCGATTTTCACGTCCATGTTCGAATCCCCCTATGGAGCGGCAGGCAGGATCACACTTTCCGCCAAAGCGGTTTTGTGTCCGGCCCATTCGATGTTTCCGCCCGTCTTTTCCGCATGGAAGGTTATCGTTGTGGCACCCAGCGTGACCCGAACCTGATTCTCTGTGACTGTTGCCACAGCGCTGTCCACTTCGGCGACTTCTGCGTCGGTGGCGGTGAGCACGTGCAGGAAGTAGTCTGCCGCCCGGGCCTCGCCTGGTGAGATCTCAATCCGACATTCGGGGGCGGGCCCGGTATCCCGCCCGGGCGGAAAGCTGTGGCCGCCGTAACGGTAAAGATCGGCTCCTGCGACCAGGCGAACCTGCGGCTTCTCCGGCAGCAGAGTCTGGAGGAACAGGCGGCCTTTGCCGTTGGTCACCACCAGATGGCCGGATGTCGTGGCGGGAGGCTTCATGGCCTGTAACAGCCAAGTCTTCTTGAATTCAGGCTTCGTCGCGCAGACCCGGTCGAAGATGACAAACGTGCCGGGTCGGAGAAAGACGATCTGGCGAGTGAAGCAGGAGAGCTTCCGGGGCGCATAGGCGCGGGTGCAGTCACCGGCGACGTAGGCGTATCCGCCGGTGTCTTCGAAAGCTAGCAGGTCCGCGATGTCATACAGGTGACGCTGACGCAGCCACTGAGCGGGGTCAGCGACTGCGCCGTTGTGGTGCGGCCAGTTATGATGTTGGCCGCCGTCATTGCCGGTAACGGCGCCGGCTCGAATCCGCGGCCAGGTCTCGCACGGATCGTGGACCAGGATCGTGCTGTGGGCGATGGTCCGCAGGTGGTAGTTCACATCGTGCGGGGAGCCGAAGTCGTCATAGTGGCCGCCGTCACCTGCCAGTTCCTCGTGCTTGTAGATCAGGAAGTGCCCGACATCGAGGTGCTGGTGGGCGGTGAAGCGGTCCCCGCATTTGAAGAAGAAATGCGTGGCGTCCTCGTCCCAGGAGCTGCGGGCATAAACGTACCCGGGCCCCGGACTGACATGGGACAGCCGGAAGCCGCTCAGGTCTCCCTTCTTGACCGAGGTGTCCCGCCACAGGAAGTCCTTGTAAGCATAGTTCCCGACGCTCGATCGCGGCGTGATTTCGTTGAACGCGTGCGCCACCTGGTGCTCGGGGTCCGCGCGGAAGTGGTTGACGAGGATGCGCCGGGCGGCCAGGATCTTGTCCCGGTCGCCGCCGAAGAGACGGCCGCCGCCGTCGCCCATCGGGAGGGATCGGCGTGAGTTGTAGGTCCCGATCCCGGGGTAGGTCTCGAACATGCTCGCCACGGCCCGCTGCCGGAAGAACTGGGGGGCCTCGGCGTAGTAGTCCACCCCCTCACAGTGCCGCGCCACCTCACAGAAGAACAGCCACTCGTAGAGGAAGTAATTGAGGTAGTAGCCCTCGGCCCAGCCGCCGCCCGCGCCGGCCAGTTCCAGGGCCGGGGCGGCCCGGCCGCGCCAGTCGGCCTCCAGCACGCGCAGGAATTCCGGGGCCCGGGGGTTCTCGTGGTAGGTCGCATAGCAGGCCAGGCCGATCCCCCAGTTCTTGTACCCGTACCAGCCGTTGTGGAAGACGTGGGTCTCCGACTGGACGTTGGCCTCGACGGTCTTGTTGATGTACGTGTGGCACTTCTCACGCTGCGCGCTGGTCCAGCAGTCGTGGCAGAGATCGTACACGAGGGCGCAGAGGGCCAGGTCCGTCGCGAAGGGGGTGTGCCCCTGGCGGATGGGCCCGTTGACGTACTTCATGGCCCTCTCCACTGCGGCACGGCCAAGCGATTCCTCGCCGTCGATCGCGCAGGCCAGGGCCATGGAGATCATCTTGGAGTAGTCGTCCCCGCCGGACTGACGCGCTACGGCGACCACCCGCTGATACGCCTGGGGGCGCGCCTTTGCCAACTCCTGCAATTCCCGCGCCGATCCCAGCAGCCTGGGATGCTCCTGCGGCACCGCGTGCCGGGCGGCCAGGGCCGGACAAGAGATCGCCAGGGTGACCCAACCCAGGCAGTAGAGTGTGGCATGAGCCATGGAAATGACCGGGCTGCTGTCTGTCCGTCTGATGGCGACGCCGCATGTCATAGAATCTCCTTGTAGCACCCCCGCCCTCGGGGGTGGTTTTTCGAACTCAGCCGGGGCGGCTGAGCTACATGGCGCCATGATATCCGCGGTCGGAGTTCACGCCAATCCTCCATTCTCGAACCTGTGCCTTGACGCACCTGCCAACGGCACGTAGCATGGGCACCTTGCCCAAGGTTCGGAATCCCTGGGTACGACGACGGTGTTACGAAGGCAGAGCTATGATCGGGATCAATGAGAATTTCTTGAAGCTCCGGGCGGGGTATCTGTTTCCGGAGATCGGCCGGCGCGTGCGGACGTTCAAGCAGGAGCATCCGGACGCCAAGGTCATCAGCATGGGCATCGGCGACGTCACGCAGCCGCTGGCGCCGGCGGTGCTCGAGGCCATGCACCGGGCGGTGGACGAAATGGGCCGGCCGGAGACCTTCCGGGGCTATGACGACAGCGGCGTCGGCTACGAGTTCCTGCGCCGGGCGATCGTCGAGAACGACTTCGCCGCCCGCGGCGTTTCCATCGAGCTGGATGAGGTCTTCGTCAGTGACGGCACCAAGTGCGACACCGGCAACATGCAGGAGATCTTCGGCATCGACAACGTCGTGGCGGTGGCCGACCCGGTCTACCCGGTCTACGTCGACACGAACGTGATGGCGGGGCGGGCCCGTGGCGAGGGCATCCTGCCCTCGAATCGCGGGCAGGATGCCCGCGACACAAAGGAACAAGGGCAAGATGCCCTCGCCACGAGCCGGGGCCAATATGCGGGGATCGTCTACATGCCCGCCACGGCCGAGAACGGGTTTGTCCCCGCGCCGCCGGATCGGCCGGTGGACATGATCTACCTGTGCTTTCCGAACAACCCGACGGGCGCCGTCGCGACGAAGGAGGCGCTGGCCCGGTGGGTCGAGTACGCCCGCGTGCAGAAGGCGGTGATCTTCTTCGACGCCGCCTACGAAGCCTTCATCACCGACCCGGCAATCCCGCATTCGATCTATGAGGTCGAAGGGGCCCGGGAAGTCGCCATCGAGTTCCGCAGCGGCTCCAAGACCGCGGGCTTCACCGGCGTCCGCTGTGCCTACAGCATTGTGCCGAAGCAACTGAAGGCCTATACCCGGGACGGCCGGGCGGTCGAGGTCAATCCGATCTGGCGCCGCCGGCACACGACGAAATTCAACGGTGTCTCCTATATCACGCAAAGAGGCGCCGAGGCCGTCTACAGTCCCGAGGGCAAGAAGCAGGTGCAGCAGACCATCGACCTGTACATGGCGAATGCAAGCCTGATTCGTGACGCGCTCACGAAGCTCGGCTACACGGTCTACGGCGGCACCAACGCGCCCTATATTTGGGTCAGGACGCCCAAGGGCGTGGGCTCGTGGGAGTTCTTCGACTTGCTTCTGAATAAGGCCAATGTCGTCTGCACGCCCGGCGCCGGGTTCGGCCCGTCAGGCGAAGGGTACGTGCGTCTGACCGCGTTCGGCCTGCCGCAGAACGTCCGCGAGGCCCTGGAGCGACTGGCGAAACTGTAAGACACGGTAGTCGGTAGTCAGTAGTCGGTAGCCGGTTGCGACCGCGTGGCCGGCTGTAATCCCTGATCCACTGCCGATTACCGATTACCGATTACTGATTACTGATTACTGACTACCGGGTTTCACATGACCGAATGCGTGACCGCATATATCGGGTTGGGTAGCAATCTGGGAGACCGCGAGCGCACGATTCGCGAGGCGCTGCGGATGCTCGGCGGCAATGGAAGCATCGAGGTGACCCGAGTCAGCGACCTCCGGGAGACCGCGCCGCTGGGGCAGATGGACCAGCCGGACTACCTCAATGGAGTGGCCGAGGTCCGCACGAGGCTGAGGCCGCCGGAATTGCTGGGGAGGCTCAAGGCCGTGGAGGCCGCTCTCGGCCGCCAGCCCCATGCCAAATGGGCTTCGCGGACCATCGATCTCGATCTGCTTCTGTACGGCAGCCGGATCGTTCAGGAGGCCGGGCTGACCGTGCCCCATCCCGACGTGCATCTGCGGGCGTTCGTGCTGGATGGTCTGTGCCAGCTTGCTCCCGATCTGGTTCACCCGCTGCTCCAGGAGCCTCTGAGCGAGTTGTCGCAGCGGGTGGATGGCGGCAATTTCGTTCTCGACCCGAGCGCGCCGCAGCTCATCAGCGTGGCCGGCGTCATCGGAGTAGGCAAGACCACGCTGGCCAAGAAGCTGGGCGAGATTCTGCAAGCCCCGGTCCTGCTGGAGCCGTACGACACCAATCCCTTCCTGCGGGAGGTCTACGCCGGCAAGTGCGAGCTGGCCCTGGATTCCCAGTTGTACTTCCTGGTGCATCGGTCGCAACAGCTTGGCAAAGACGTTCTGCCGCCCGGTCGGATCGCGGTGACGGACTACGTCTTCGACAAGGAGAAGATTTACGCCCGGCGGTTGCTCAACGGGATGCAGTTGGAGCTCTATGAGGCTATTTACCCGCCGTTCGCCCAGCGGGTGACGACCCCGGCGGTGGTGGTTTATCTGTACGACGCGCCCGCGCAATGCCTGGAGCGGATTCATCGGCGCAGCCGGCCCTACGAGCAGGGGGTCCCGCTGGAATTCCTCGAGGCGTTGGACCGCGACTATCAGAGTCTGTTTGCCCACTGGAAAGCCAGTCCGGTGCTCCGCGTGCCGGCGTCGCGGCTGACCGGCTACGCCCCGGAAGTGGTCGAGCACCTGGTTTGTCAGATCAAAGCGTATATTGCCGTGTAGGGTGTGCTGTGCACACCATTCCTTCGTGCGTGCTTCTTTCGGTGTGCACAGCACACCCTACGGGGAATCCGGTATGCAAGTAACGACAACAATAACGGAGATCCGGGCGTGGGTGCGCCAGGCCCGTGCGGCGGGCCGGACGGTGGGCTTCGTGCCCACGATGGGGGCCCTTCACGTCGGGCACACATCCCTGATCGATGCCGCCGCCGAGCGGTGCGACTGCGTGGTCGTCAGCATCTTCGTCAACCCGACGCAGTTCGGCGCGGGGGAGGACTTCGCGCGGTATCCCCGGCCGTTGGAGAATGACCTGGCCCTCTGCGCCGAGCACGGCGTGGACACGGTCTTTGCCCCAAGTCCCGCCGAGATGTACCCGCGCGAGAATCTCACCTGGGTGGCGGTGGAGAAGATCTCGGAGCCGTTGTGCGGGCGGTTCCGGCCGGGCCATTTCCGCGGCGTCGCCACGGTCTGCACGAAGCTCTTCAACATCGTCGGTCCGGATCTGGCCTTCTTCGGCCAGAAGGACGCCCAGCAGGTGGCCGTGATCCGGCGGATGGTCGCCGACCTGAACCTCCCCCTGGAAATCGTGGTCTGCCCGACCGTGCGCGAACCGGACGGATTGGCCATGAGTAGTAGGAATCAGTACCTCAGCCCGCAGGAAAGGAAAGAGGCCCCGGTGATCTACCGTGCGTTGCAGAGGTCCGCCGAGTTGATCCGCGCGGGCGAAACGGATTCGGCACAGATCGTCGGCCGGATGAGCGAAGTCCTGCGCCAGGTGCCGGGCCTGCAAATCGAGTACGTGAGTCTCGTGGACGCCGACACCCTGGAGGATCTCCCGCAGATCTGCGGCCGGGTCTTGGTGGCGGTCGCGGGGCGGCTCGGCCCGACCCGGCTGATCGACAATATCGTGGTGGACGGCCCCGCGAAATAAGATATAATGTCGCCGGGATTGGATGCGAGGAAACAGCGTAAGGCGATGTGATGATATTATGTTGATTAAAGTGCTCAAGAGCAAGTTGCATCGGGCCCATGTGACCGAGGCGAAGCTGCATTATCCCGGCAGTATCGAGATTGATGAGAATTTGATGTGGGCGGCGGGGATCGTGCCGTACGAAGCGGTTACGGTGGCCGACCTGAACAACGGCAATCGGCTGGAGACCTACGTCGTTCCCGGCGAGCCCGGCTCCGGCCGGGTCGTGATCCTCGGGGCGGCGGCCCAGTTGGTCAAGGCGAAGGATACCGTCATTATCTTCAGCTTTGCCCTGTGCACGCCCGAGGAAGCCGCCGACCTTGTGCCCAAGATCGTCCTGCTCGACGAGAACAACCGCATCCGAGAAAAGCCGTGAACGACCACAGAGGAGTCTGAAGTGGGAAGTGTGAAGCGGGGAAGATATCATTGCGAGGAGCGCAGCGACGAAGCGATCTCAACCTGCGGCCTGGGAGTCTGCGTCGCTTTGCTCGCCCTGGCATGCTGGAAACCCGAGACTTCAAACTTGGAGCTCCCCGGATACCTTGCGAGACCTCAACGGAGCCGACAGTAGCCTTATGCACCCCGAGTTTATTGAAATCCCCTTCCTGCACCTGAGCATCAAGAGTTACGGCCTGATGATGGTCGTCGGCTTTCTGGTGGCGGTGATGGTCATCCGGTATCTGAGCCGGCACTTCACTCGCGATCCCGAGATCATCACCAATGCGGCCCTGTACTCGCTGATTGCGGGCGTCGTCGGAGCCCGGGCGTTCTTCGTCATCCACTATTTCGACCAATTTCGCGACAATCCCTGGAGCGTGTTCTCCATCTGGAACGGGGGCCTGGAGCTCATCGGCGGCGTGGTCGCGGCGATCCTGGTGATCGTACTGTACGGCCGCTACCGCAAAGTGCCGATCCGGCACTATCTGGACGTCTTGGCCATCGGCCTGGCGGCGGCGCTGGTGTTCGGGCGGATCGGGTGCTTTCTCAACGGCTGCTGCTACGGCAAGCCGACCGACCTGCCCTGGGGCGTGCGCTTCCCGTACGGCTCGTTCGCCTACAGCAGCCAGGTCCAGGCCGATCCCGAGCGGCAGCGGCGCCAGCCGTACTTTGCTCTGCCCGACGAGTACTTCGGGTATGTCAATGAGCAGGGCCGGTACATCCACGATCTCAAGCCGCTGAGGGACCTCACGCCCGAGCAGCGCGAGCGGGTCACCCGAGAACCCTATCTCGCGCGGCCGGTCCACCCGACGCAGTTGTATTCGTCGCTGGGGGCGGCTCTGCTGGGCCTGATCCTCTACGGCTTCCTGCGGCGTGCCCAGCGGGCCGAGATGCGGGAACAGTATCTCGTGCTCACGAAGCCCGGCTCGATCTTCAGCCTCATGTTCATCCTGTACGGCATCATGCGGTTTCTCATGGAGATGATCCGCGACGATAATCCCTTCGAAGCGGCAGGGCTGACCATCTCCCAACTCCTGAGCATCGCCTTGGTGATCCTCGGCGTCTTTCTCGCGCTGTACTTCCATCGGAGCCAGCCGGAGAGGCTCCCTGCTCCGAAGATGAAGTGAGTGCTTCGTCGGTCCTGCTTTGTCATCAGAACGGATGACAGGCTCCTTATCCCTGCCGAAGCCCGTCGAGAAATTGTCTGGGTAGGTCGAATTGGCGATTGACAGGCGGAGTAATTCCGGCCAGAATCAGCGAGAGTAGAAGCAGACAAATTTGCGGCAACTCTCGCGCCGTCGATGAGCGTGAGAACAGGCAGGGTAGGGGTAGAGGCAAAGGGGTAAGAGTAAGACCGCTTTCGCGCGAGGGACCTTCGGTGGTGCCCAGAGTCTCTCCGAAGTCCCGCCATGCGGAGTCGCCCGCCGGAAGCCGGACGGATGAGACGGATGATTGAGGAGTTGGCGGAGCAGTTTGCCGAATCCGAGGGGTTCCACTGCCGGGTGCAGGGTTCCGGGGAGTGCGGCCCGCCGAACGAGCAGGTACGCTCGATGGGGTATCGAGCGGTCCGCGAGCTGCTGGTCAACGTGGCCAAGCACGCCCAGGCCGAGAATGTCGAGATCCTCCTCTATCGTGACGAACAGGGTCTCCGGATCGCCGTACAAGATGATGGAAAAGGCTTCGACCCTGCGGCTCTGGGCGGCGGCGGCCGAAGTGGCGGCTTTGGCATCGTCAGCGTGCGGGAGCGGCTGGTTCGCATCGGGGGCGTTTTTGCGTTGGAATCCCAGGAGGGCAAGGGCACAAAGGTGACGATGATCGTTCCCGCCGATCTGGGACAGCGTTCCGATTGGGGGAGCTGACGGTAAGCATTCAAGTAGGGGCCTGACATCATGGGCATTCGCATCTTGTTGGCGGACGATCACACGATTGTCCTTCAGGGGTTGAGCCGATTCCTGCGGGAGCAGGCGGACATGGAAGTCGTAGGGCAGGCGAAGGACGGCCTGGCGACCGTGGAGATGGCCCGGGAGTTGGCGCCGGACGTCATTATCATGGACATCAGTATGCCCGGCCTGAGCGGCATCGAAGCCACCCGGCGCATTCATAGCGAGAAGCCCGATATCAAGATCATCGGTCTGTCCATGCACGCCGCCAAGCGCTACGTCCAGGAGATGCACAAGGCCGGCGCCCGCGGCTACCTGCTGAAGGATTGCGACTTCGATGAGCTGGTGGCGGCCATCCATACCGTCGCCGCCGGGGGCACCTATTTCGCCGGGGAGTTCGCCGACATTGCCGCCCGAACCTCCCATCCCGGCGCGTGAGAGCCGCCCGGCTCCTCTTCCCGGGATGTCTTCCCTCCGCGACACAATCGTATGCACGCGAGTTATCGTTGCATATTCTATGAGGAACACTTGGCTTGTGGCCCGCCGCCGTTCGGAGTTCCGCGTTTACGCGGATCGAAACAGTTCTGCCTTCCATCTTCACGGCACCACTGACCAACAAGTTTGTCAGTGTCACCCCACCCTAGTGCTTCATGCCAATTGACTTTCCAGTCTGAGCGGGATTAATCCGGGCTCAGGCGACGAATTACAGCGATCCGCTCAAAGGCTGAAATCGTCAGCCTCAACCGGCGGGGCGCTATCGAAAACGGGGTTGCGGAATCGCTTTTAGCCTCTTACCGGGCCATTGATTCAGGCGCCCTTCATCTGCAGCGGAAGCCCAACAGAGCGACAGCGGTAGGGTGGGCTCGGCCCACCATTCTTCTGCAACCCGGTGGAGCAGGCTCTGGTCAACCGTCCGTATGCATCGTCCCATGCGCGGGAATCGGTGGGCCGAGCCCACCCTACCGCTGACGCCCGGACGATGGCTCCCGGCGCGAAGGCGTGCGGCCTGGGCGGTGCAGCCTCCCACGCCAATTCAGCCCGACGATCCGCCAAGAAGGCTGAAATCGTCAGCCTCGACCGCCGGGGCGCGATCGAAGACAGGGTCGCGGAATCGCATTTGGCCTTTTCCCGGGTCGTTGACGAATGAACCCACCCCCACCCGGAGGTTCAATTGTCGTGAAGCACTAGTACCGCATTTCACAAGTACCATGACTATGGGTGAGGTTGCCTCGTCGCTGCGCTCCTCGCAATGACATGATTGCCGCGCTCGGCGAGCCTCGCTCGCAATGACATAGGGCGCCCAGGTATGTCATTGCGAGGAGCTTCAGCGACGAAGCAATCTCTACCCTATAGTCTCAGGACTCGCGAAATGTGGTACTAGGGTGCTTGGAGGCGACCCGCCACAGGGGCAAGCCGTGTGGTTGCCCAATCGAGGGCAGGCACGGGGGCCTGCCCAGGGCCAACGCAAAGTCGTCTGCTGTGTGGGTGGCAGCGTCAAGCGGAGTCTTCGGAGCTTGGCGATGGCGGATTGCCCGTGCGCAGGACCATCGCCAAGGCCTACCGGCCTTGACGCTGCCACCCGTCGGGCGCTGGACCTAGGAAAAAGGGGGCCTGGTTCAAGAAACAGTCTTTTCGGGTAACAGAGAGCGGGTGGCAGCGGCAAGCGCAGTCTTCGGAGCTTGCCGATGGTCTTGCTTGTCCGCCATCGGCAAGACCTGCGCAAAGCCTTCGGC
>VGYL01000096.1 GCA_016872975.1 Planctomycetota bacterium | reverse complement strand
CGACTTCATGTCCATCCACTTCTACCCCCTCCTGGGCCGGCCGTTCGATTCCCAGGAAGCCTGGGACCGCAATCTCGCCTATCTGCAAAGCGTCCTCGCCTTCTGCCATATCGGCAAGCCGGTGGTCCTGGGCGAATACGGCTGGTACGGCGGCGGCGCGCCCCGGAACCTGCCCTCGTTGACCGAGGAAGAGCAGGACCGCTGGATCGTAGCCGAGATCGAAGCGACCCGCCGTGTCTGCGACGGCTGGCTCTCCTGGCCCTTCGCCGACACCCCCACGTCCACCGACATGAGCAAATTCGGCGGCCTGGTACGCCCCGACCTCAGTCCCAAACCCTGGGCGACGAGCTTCGCCCGATACGCCGCCCATCTCTCCGCCCTGCCCCAACCGACGCCGGTACTGCCCGTCTTCGATTTCACCCTGGCTCTGACCACCCCGGCCGACGAGTTGAAACCCCTGCACGAGGAGTACAGCCAAATGGTCCAGGAAGCAATCCGCAAGTACGGTGTGCTGTGCACACCGTTCCACCGACCGATTCTGTGCGCCCGCAAATAGACAACGACCGAGAAGAAAGCTAAAAGAAGGAGGAAGCCACAGAGGTCACAGAGCACACAGAGAAGGGGAAAAAGGGAAGGAGGCGAACTCCTACCTTCTGATTCGCATGCCTTCCCGTCTTTTCTCTCTGTGCCCTCTGTGGCCAGGACATGCCTTAGTCTCAAAGCGGATCACGGTAAATGAAGGCATTTTGCCCGATCCGCCACGCGGGTCTCTTGCCGCTGCACCGCGCAACAGGCACTCCCCTGCGTGCGAGTCCTCCTCCCGACCATCCCTGCCGGCCTTCTCGGCACCCCACCTGCGGTCCCCTCGACAACCGTTGAAGCTCAGAGGGTGTGTGAAAGGGTGGCATCGTCAAGGCCGGTAGGTCTTGGCGATGGTCCGGCGTACGGGAAATCCGCCATCGCCAAGCTCCGAAGACTCCGCTTGACGATGCCACCCAGAGAATGCTTGGCTTCTCACACACCCTCTGAGGGTATTTCGTGGCACGGGCAAGATGCCAGTGATACTCATGGGCGCTCGCGCCCATGCTACGAGGCGGCGGTATGCCCACCATGTCTCATCCGCGCTCACAGCGTTCGGCAAAGAGGGTCAGGGGCGCGGTGCGGGTGATGCGGACTTGGGCGAATTGGCCGGCCAGGGAGACGGGGCCGTGGAAGACGACGATGTGATCGGTCGCGGTGCGGGCCACCAACTGCGGGTGATCGTTGCCGTCCGTCGGGTTCACGTGGGACTTCTTGCTCGGGCCTTCGACCAGGACGGTGACCTCTTGCCCCAGGAAGACGCGGTTCAACTCGTCGCTGATTTGCTCCTGGGCTGCCAACAGCTCGGCGATGCGCCGCTGCTTGATTTCGTCCGGGACCGAGTCGGCCAGGCGCTTGTCGGCGGTCGTGCCCGGACGGGGCGAGTACTTGAAGACGAAGCAGTTCTTGTACCGGGCGCGGCGCATCAGGTCGAGCGTCGCCTGGAAATCCGCTTCGGTTTCGCCGGGAAAACCGACGATGAAGTCCCCGGCCGCCGCGATATCCGGCACCACCGTGCGGGCGGTCTCGAGCAGCTCCAGGTAATGGGCCGCCGTATAGTGGCGGTTCATCGCCTTGAGGATCGGGTCGGACCCGCTCTGGGCCGGGATGTGCAGGTACCGGCAGACCTTGGGCGACGCGACCATCACCCCGAGAATCTCCCGGAAAAATTCATCCGCCGGGTAGCTGGTGACGAACCGGACCCACTCGATCCCCGCGACGCGCGAGGTCAGATCGAGCAGATCCGCCAAGCAATAGGTCTTTTCGCCGTTCTGGTACTTGTAGGAGTTCACCGTCTGGCCCAGGAGCGTAACCTGCTTGATGCCCGCTTCGGCCAGCCGTTTCACCTGTTCCAGGATCGCTGCCGGCGGCCGGCACGCCTCCGGGCCCCGCACGTAGGGCACGACGCAGTACGAGCAGAAATAGTTGCAGCCCCGCATCACGCGGACGAAGGCCTGGCCGGGGCATCGGGAATGCCGCTCTCCCGAACGGCTCTCTGGGAAGAGGCCAATCGGGAGATTGGCGTTCCCGGCGCTGTGCGCCAGCTCGAAGCTGTCGAGCACACCATCGCCCGGCGGGACCGGCTGGCGGATCTTCGCCGTTACCGCGATCTGCTTGGCATTCTCCGCCAGGGCCTGGCGGATCAGGTCGGCAATCTGCGGAATCTGGGCCGGGCCGCATACGATGTTGACGGCTTCGTGCTCCAGGAGCTTGTCGCCCAAGCGCTGCGCCATGCAGCCGATCACGCCGACCACCAAGGCCGGCCGTTGCTGCTTGAGGTGCTTCAGATGGCCCAGATGCGAGAGAACGCGGTCTTCGGCGTGCTGCCGGACCGAGCACGTATTGATCAGCACGACATCCGCGTCCTTGATCCCGTCCACCAGATGGAAACCGGCTTCGGCCAGCGCGGAACCCACCAGGGCGGTATCCAGCTTGTTCATCTGGCAGCCGAAGCTCTGAATATACACAGATATTCCGTTCATGCTTATACACTATACCGCCCAACGAGCCTCCTGCAACCTCGGTTGGCAACAAGCCCATCTTCCCTGGACAGAAACCGTATGTGGACGATCCTGCGAAGGGCCCAAAGCGGCTCCTGCGTCGGGCGCAATGGTTGACAATCCGTGGGTCGGATGGTACTTCCCAGGAGTGCGGCGCCGTGATCGCGATTTGTCGATCGGCAGGTGCAGGTCGGTTCACACGGGCCGTCTCAGACACTACCTCCAGGAGACGCGGTATGGAGACAGATGGGCTGATATGTGCCTACCTTCTGGATGGCCACGGCGGCGCCAGGAAGCTCGGCTGGGGCGATGTCAAACAGTGGAAGCCCGAACAAGGCCCGGCCTGGTTCCATTTCGACTACACCCGCCCGGAGACGGTCGGATGGATTTCGCGTCAGAGCGGCCTGGAGCCGGTCGCCGCGTCCGTGCTCCTGACGGAGGAGAGCCGGCCGCGCGCCACGCCCCTCGGCCGCGGCATGCTGATCGCCCTGCGCGGCGTGAATCTCAACCCGGGGTCGAACCCGGAGGATATGGTGGCCGTCCGGGTCTGGGTCGATGAGCACCGGGTCATCAGCACGCGCCGACGGACACTGCTCTGCGAGGCGGACATCGTCCAATCGCTGGCTGAGCGCAAAGGGCCCAGGACTACCGGGGAGTTCCTGGTCGATCTGGCTGACTGTCTGGTCGCGCGGACGGCAGACACGGTGGAGAATATCGAGGACCGCGTGGCCCAGATGGAGCAGGAGGTCATGGCTTCGGAGAGCCATGCCCTGCGGACCCGGCTCGCGGAGGTCCGCCGGGAGGCCATCATGTTGCGGCGGTATCTGGCGCCGCAGCGCGAGGCCATGATGCGGCTGCACGCGGAGGACGTGCCGTGGTTGAGTGCCGACAACCGGTTGCGTCTGAAGGAGGCCACCGACCGGCTGATGCGCTGCATCGAAGACCTCGATTCCGCCCGGGACCGGGCCGCGGTCACCCAGGAAGAGCTGGCCAACCGGCTGGCCGAGCAGTTGAACAAGCGCATGTACGTCCTGTCGCTCGTGGCCGCCGTCTTCCTGCCCCTGGGCTTTTTCACCGGCCTGCTCGGGATCAATCTCGGCGGCATCCCCGGCGCGGACGACCCGTCGGCCTTCCTGATCTTCGTCCTCATTCTGGCCGCCGTTGTCGCCCTGCAACTGATCATCTTCAAAACGAAGAAATGGCTGTGATCCGGTCGCCCTCTTCAGAAGCTAATCGTCAATCATCCATCACCAATGCACGGACCTCCCCGGACGGGCGCTGCTACTGCTCGTCACCGGGCACTTCCTCCTTGCGGCGGGGACGGGGCGGCGGTAGGATGGGATCATGTCGCGGCCACCGCGGATAGCGTAAGAAGGGGCGGTGGCGTCCCGAATGCCGTGCGGTCCCGGCGGCCTGAGAGGGTGTGTGAAAAGGGTGGCATCGTCAAGGCCGGTAGGCCTTGGCGATGGTTCGGCGCATGGGAAATCCGCCATCGCCAAGCTCCGAAGGCTCCGCTTAACGATGCCACCCAGAGAAAGCCGGCTTCTCACGCACCCTCTGGCGCCGCAGCAGGTGGCGAACCAGGGCAGCGCGAGAAACGTCAAGGATCAAGATAAGGGCCGACTCCCGGATTGCCGAACACGGTCACAACGGATGCGAGTTCTGAAATACGCGATGACAAGGCATTGGGGTGCAAGGTGCGTCAGCGTTGAATCACGCGTGAATCCACAAACCGATAGAGGTAACTATGAGCATGGGTACACACCATTTGACAGGGAGGCCATGGACAACACCGGCCCGTTTTGGCATTGCTTGGCTGGGAATCAGTTGCATCGTATCATTGCTTCTTGCGCTGGGATGCAAGGACCGGGAGCAATCCCGCACATCAGCAGAGGCGTCGCTGCCCGACCTCACCGCTTGCACGAAGCTTGAGATTCGCTACCTGCCATCGGCAGGAGAACTCCTGTTTCGCCGAGATCGAGACAGAGCGGTCTTGAGTACAACGGAGTTGGCAGAATTGCAGTCTCTTGAGACGGTGCTCATAGACGATCAGGAACGCATCAAGGCTCTTGCCACAACCGTAGCATCAGGGATGCCGGGGCAAGGTCAATGGATGGCTGCGGGACCGTATGCACGCATCATCTATCATCGCAAGGGCAAGGCGCCCGCACACTTCACCATGTTCGGAGATACCATCTTGACAGACAAGGGACACTGGTTCGAATACTCCGGCCAATCGTACCCCAGATGGGGTGGCCCGCTCATGCGAACGCTCCTTGCTTTGACGCCAGAGATACGCCGATTGGAATTGCGAAAGGCATGCGCTCAGCACTTGGAAGATCTTCTGAGCCAGCTCCGTTTGTTCTTGAGGGATGAACACAGATATCCACCCTCGGCTGAATGGTGCGATGTCCTTGTTCGTTACTGGCAGAAGGTGTTTTCGAGTGACTCCAGGAAGGTGTACTTTCGTTGCCCTTCCCAAGTGGAGGGCGAGTGTCACTATGCATTGAATCCCGCCTGCCAGCCGGACTCTCCGGGGGATATGGTGTTACTATTCGAGAGCAAAGCAGGCTGGAACCAGCACGGCGGCCCCGAGTTGTTCACCTTCGACAACCACGATCCCAAAGGCGGCCTGGTCCTCTTGAATGACGGCACGGTGAAGTTCATCCGCACCGAGGAACAGTTGCAGCAACTTCGCTGGAAGCAATGATGGGCAGCCGCAGATTTCGCCGATTTGCGCAGATTGAGATTGCTTCGTCGCTGCGCTCCTCGCAATGACATGATCTGAGGATGATTTGATGGACGCAGAAATCCGTGGGCAGCCGTGGAATCCGTGTCGAATAGCCCGTTGTCGGTAGTTCGTAGTCGGTCGTATATGGAGGCATTGGGGCTCACACACAGAGCCACAGAGGCAGAAGGATCGGATGATCCGGTCGCCCTCTCTGTCTTCGTGCCTTCGTGTGAGTTCCCTGTCCAGGGACGGGAACGGCGCCCGTGCGATGCAGGAGGTGCAGGGGTCAGGTCCATTCTCCGCACTCACGCGGATGCAGCCGGTTTCCCGGCCGGGTAGCGGGCAGGGCAAACGCAAAGTCCCGAAGACGGGTGGCAGCGTCAAGGCCGGTAGGCCTTGGCGATGGTCCTGCGCACGGGCAATCCGCCATCGCCAAGCTCCGAAGACTCCGCTTGACGATGCCACCCATACAGCAAACGACTTTGCGTTTGCCCTGGGGCAGGGGGTAAATTCCTTGCTCCGGCGGGCGGGAAGCGTACAATCGAGGGGCGGGTCATCCGGGCCCGCGGGCAATGCCGTCGTTCTACTTCCGCGAAAGGAGGATCGCCGATGAGCACGGGCTCGACCAGAAGGACATTTCTCCGTTCGGCCGGCGCCGCGGTCGCCGCGGGTTGGGCGGGCGCCAGACTCCAGGCCGCCGTCTCGGGCGGGGTTACGCAAGTTTTCCGGGCCGGGGCCTTTGCCATCGATATCTCACCCCGGGAGTTCCCCGTCCTGGTCAATGGCGGTGTGAGTGAGCGGACTGCGGACCGGGTCGTCGATCCGTTGCACGCGCGGTGCCTGGTGCTCGACGACGGGACTACCAAGGTCGCGATCGCGGTGGTCGATAGTTGCATGGTCCCCCGCGCGCTGCTGGATGAGGCCAAGGAAGCGGCCCGGGCGGCGACGGGGATTCCCACCGAGCGGATGCTGATCTCGGCCACCCATACCCATTCCGCGCCCGCGGCGGTCGCGTGCCTGGGGACCGACCGGGATGAGCGGTACGCGAAGTATCTGCCGGGCCGGATCGCCGAAGGGATCAAGCGGGCCTGTGCGAATCTGGCGCCGGCGCGGGTCGGCTGGGCGGTCGGGCAGGACCCCAAGAACATCTTCTGCCGCCGCTATCTGATGAAACCCGGCACCGCGAACACCAATCCGTTCAGCGGGACGCAGAACGATCAGGCCCAGATGAACCCGGGCTACCGCAACCCCAACGCCATCAAGCGGCTGGGGCCGGTCGATCCCGCGGTCACGGTCCTGTCGGTGCAGTCGCCCGAGGGCCGGCCGATCGCCCTGCTGGCGAACTACTCGACGCACTACGCGGGCAGCCCGGCGCTCTCGGCCGACTACTTCGGCGTCTTCTGCCAGAAGATCGCGGGGCTGATCGGCGCCGAGGGCGGCAACCCGCCCTTCGTGGCCCTGATGTCCAACGGCACCAGCGGCGACGCCAACTGCTGCGACTTCGACAATGCCCAGCGCAAGTTCGACTACTTCTCCGTCGCCGAGGACGTTTCCCGCGCCGCCTACGAGGCTTACCAGCAGATCGAGTACCACAACTGGGTGCCCTTGGCCATGCAGCAGAAGCTGCTTGAATTGAACGTGCGGATGCCCCGTGAGGAGGAGGTGGCCAAGGCCAAGGAATATATCGCCAGCCAGTTGGGCGAGCGCAAGCCGCGGACGTGGACGGAGGTGTACGCCTGGGAGACGGTCCTGCTCGACCGCCTGCCGCCGACGCGGGAGCTGAAATTGCAGGCGCTCCGCATCGGGGGCTTCGGCGTCACGGCCATTCCCTGCGAGGTCTATGGGCAGACCGGGCTGGAGATCAAACGCCGCAGCCCGCTGAAGCCGACGATGAATATCAGCCTGGCCAACGGCTGCGAGGGCTACCTGCCGCCGCCGGAACAGTTCCAGTTCGGGGGCTACACCACCTGGCGGGCCCGCACCAGTTGCCTGGTGGTGCAGGCGGAGCCGAAGATTACCGCCGCCGTGCTTGAGCTGCTGACCGGAGTCGCGGCCCAGGCCTCGTCGACATGAGGGCCGGGCGTCAGGGGCATTTGGGGTCAACTCTTGACACTTGACAGGCTTTCTTTGCGGCTTGTTGTCAAGTGTCAAGAGTTGACCCCAAATGCCGCACGGAAAACTCCGGAGCCCGGTCGAGGGGGCGTGAGGCGCGGATGAGTCTACCATTACCCCTTATGCAAGCGAGAGTTAGAAGTAATGGGCGGTACAGGATTTGAACCTGTGACCTCGTGCGTGTCGAGCACGCGCTCTAGCCAACTGAGCTAACCGCCCGTCCTGCATCTGCCCTTAGTATGCCCAACGGACGGAAGGAAAGCAAGGATTTTATTCAAAAACGGGAGGAGAGATTGTGCGGATCACGCCGTACAAGCGAAAACCGAGATTACGGGACTGCTTCGTATATCAGAGGCTCCGACGAACGGCCGCGGCCGCCGCCAATGTGCGGCGGAAACGGCTATTCTGGACAGTCACCGAAATCTGCACACTGGTCGCATCAAGGCCATTCTCGGACGTTGTGGTGAAGACGGCATTGACCGCATTGTCGCACAACACGTAACTCGTGTCGTTCTTCACGAGGTACAGTTTCTGGTCGGCGTTGCGAAACTCGTACCTGATCCACTCGCCACTTGGGAGACGCAGCGTGCATTGGTTGCTGGGATTCTCAGTATGCGCCACTCCATACAGCGTGCTTCCGTCGTGATAGCCTGCCGTCCGGATTTCGCTCGTCATCCGAACTAGCGCCTGGCGGGCGTTGTTCATGCTCCAGTACATACCCTCGTTTTCCCGGTAACTGACGACGGAGGCGTTGAACGCGGCCGCGACCGCGGTCAACAGGACGGCCGAGATCGCCAGTCCGATCAGGCACTCGACGATCGTGAAAGCCCCGCTCGAAGTCTGATTTCTGATGGCTAATGGTCGATTTACCATGTTTGCTTTTGCATGAAAGAAGTTGACGACCGACACCCTACCTCTCACTTCAAACATCAGACTTCACACTTTCTCTCAATAGCGGGCCCGAATCCAACTGGTGGAGCTGATCGGCCGCCCATTCTGAAGGATGTTGACCGTAATCCGCGCAAAATTGCTCGCGGTGTTGTCGTCCCACACTTCATCGAAATTGGAGGGATTCAGCTTCTGCACGGTGATCTGCTGCCGGAAGGCTGACAGATGAGGGAGCGTCGCCCGCCGCGCATCGATCGGCGCCCCCAGAGAGGCGCTGTCGAACCCGTCGAAGTCATCCACATCGTCATAGGCGGCGAGGGTTGTCTCGTCGCCTTCCGGTCCCAAGACCGTCCAGGCGGCGAGGCCCGGCTCCGCCAGCGGCAGCATCATGGTCAGTTCCCGGATCTGCTCAACCAGAAACTCGGCGGTGGACAGATCCGCGCCGGCGACGTTGGCCATGGAGAACGAGCCGTTGGCCGCGACCAGGGCCGCGATGGCCAGGCCGACCAGGAAGGTGGCGATCAGAACTTCGACGAGCGTGAAGGCCCCGCCCGAAGTTCGATGGTTGATGGTTGATGTTCGATGTTTGATTCTCGATCTTTGATCTTTCATTCCTGCCTCTTGCCGGAAGAAGTTGCCGACCGACGTCTTACCTCTCACTTCAACCATCAACCATCAAACTTTCCACTTCCCACTTCACTTGCCCGTGACCAGGTTCGACATCTTGAAGATCGGCAGAATGATGGCCATGGCGATGAAGCCGACGAGGCAGCCCATGATGACGATCATGATCGGCTCGATCATCGAGGTCACTGCTTTGATGACCGCCTTGAGCTCGCGGCCATAGAAGGCGGAGACGTCCCGCAGAACATCGGCCATGTTGCCGGAGTCTTCTCCACTGCGAATCATCTGCACCACGCTGCTGGGCATCAGGCTGCAACGGGCCAGCGCCGCGGCGATCTTCTTGCCCTGGCGCACCTCCTCGTGGACGCTCAGCCACATGTTCTTGTAGAGCACGTTGCCCGAGATATGGGCGGTGATGGAGATCGTGTTGAGAATCGGGACGCCCGCGCGCGTCAGCACGCCCATGGTGTGCAGGCCGCGCGTGATGTAGAGACTGCGGCACAGGGTGCGGATCAGCGGCAGGACCAGTTTGGTCTTATCCCACCACAGCCGTCCGGCGGTCGTGTTGATGAAGAAATAGAAGGCCCAGAACGCCGCCCCGATCGCCGGGATGATGGCGTACCACCAGGTCCGCAGAAAGGCGCTGCTGGCCATGAGGATCACCGTCGGCGCCGGCAGCAGATGCTCTTTGCCGTTGAAGATCGCCGTGAAGCGCGGCAGCACGAAACACAGCAGAAAGATAGTCACGCTGACCGCCATCACGGCGATGATGACCGGATACACCATCGCACTCTTGACCTGGGAGCGGGTCTCCGCTTCCTGGTCGAGATACTCGGCCAGCTTCTGCAGCATGTCGCTGAGCGACCCGGAGGCTTCGGCCGCGGCCACCATGTTGACGTAGAGATTGTTGAAGATCTGCGGATGCTCGGCCAGCGCCTGCGAGAAGCTGTTGCCCTCCTCGATGCGGACCTTCAGGTCGCGGAGCACCGCCTTGAATTTCATGTTGTCCTGCTGCGAGCCGATTCCCTCCAGGGCCTCCTGGAGGCTGATGCCGGCACGGATCATGACCGCCAACTGGCTGGTGAAATGGAGGATATCCTTGCGACTGGGACCGAACTCCACGCGGAAGCCGCGGAGCTTGTTCATCACGGAGGCGTCCGGCGCCCCCGCGGAGTCGGTCGGTTCGTAGCGGCGTGGGCCTTCCCCGCTGCTGCGGGAGTTCCCTCCCGCGCGGGCCTCCAGCACGGCGGTTTCGTCGTGGCGTTGCGCTGTCTGTGTAGCCATGTGCCTCCTCCGTCACTTGGCGGCGCCGACCGCCGCCCGCGATGCCTCGTTGATCTTGCCGGCGGCCGCCAGGGTCTTCTCCATCTTGCCCGGATTGCTGGACCGCACGATCGCCTCATCCCGGTCGATGAAGCCCTTGAAATACATCTCGGCGATGCTGGCGTCCATGCTCTGCATACCCATGCGCCGGGAGGTCTCGATGATGTTGGGAATTTCGTAAATCCGGTTTTCCCGGATACAGTTGCGCGTGGCCGCGGTGCACAGCAGAATCTCGGTGCACGGCACCATGCCCGGCTGATCGACGCGGCGGAACAGCGTCTGGGAGATGACCGCCTGCAGCGTGTTCGCGAGCATGGTCCGGATCTGGTTCTGCTGGCCGGAGGGGTAGATGTCGATGATGCGCTCGATGCTCTGCGAGGCGTTGATCGTGTGCAGGGTGCTGAACACCAGGTGGCCGGTTTCGGCCGCGGTGATCGTGAAGCTCGTCGTCTCCAGGTCGCGCATTTCGCCGACCATGATGATGTCCGGGTCCTGGCGCAGGGCGTGCCGCAGGCCGGAGGCAAAGTTCGGACAGTCCGAGCCGATTTCCCGCTGCTCGATCATGCACCGCTCATTTGCGATCAGATACTCGACCGGGTCCTCCAACGTGATGATGCGCCTGCCGTAGCGCGAGTTGATCAGGCCGACCAT
The DNA here is from genome assembly GCA_016872975.1 of Planctomycetota bacterium. GTDB lineage: Bacteria > Planctomycetota > Phycisphaerae > Sedimentisphaerales > Anaerobacaceae > PLanc-01. The sequence continues at coordinate 2,540 of VGYL01000096.1, read as the reverse complement.
GGCGGCCAGCGTGGTGCTCTTGCCCGACCCGGTATGGCCCGTCACCAGCACCAGCCCGCGCGGCAGATCCGTCAGTTCCTTGACGATGGGCGGCAGGTGCAGATCGTCGATCCTGGCCACCTGGTTCGGAATCACACGGAACGACAGCGCCACGGTGTCCCGCTGGACGTGGGCGTTGACGCGGAAGCGATGGCCGCTGGCGACCTGGGTCGAGAAGTCCAGATCCCGCTGCTCGTCGAAGCGCTTCATCTTCTCCGGCCCCACCATCGCCTGCACCATGGCCCGCGCCTCGGCGTTGGTCACCGGGGGACAATCCATGTCGATCAGTTCCGTGTCTTTCCGCAGCACCGGCGGCATCCCCACGTTGATGTGCACGTCGCTGGCCTTGTTCTCGATGGCCGCCTCCAGAATCATTCGGATGTCGATCATAATTCCTCGTGAATCTCAGTCCAGGTTTTCGACGAACGCCTCGTCTTCGCTTTGGCCGTACACCTCGGTGACGCGGAGGACTTCCTCGATCGTGGTGACGCCCTGGGTGACCTTCTTGATCCCGTCGTCAAACAGGGTATCCCGGCCGCTGTCCCGGAAGGCGCGCCGCATGTTGCTCACGGAGGTGTCGGCGTGGATCATGTCGCGGAACCGGTCGTCGATGACCAGCACTTCGAAGATACCGGCCCGTCCGACGTAGCCGGAGCCGCGACACGCGTCGCAACCGGCGCCGTGCAGGATCGCATCCGGGTCGGCGCCCGCTTTCTCGAGGTATTTCCGCATGTGCGGGGGAACCTTGCAGGGCTCCTTGCACTTGGGACAGATCTTGCGCACCAGGCGCTGGGCCACGGCGGCGTTGAGGGACGCCGCGATCAGGTAGGGCTCGATGCCGATGTTGACCAGCCGCGTAACACTGGTGGCGGCATCGTTCGTGTGCAGGGTCGAGAGCACCAGATGGCCGGTCAGGGCCGCCTGCACCGCGATGCGGGCCGTCTCGTTGTCGCGGATTTCACCGACCATGATGATGTCGGGGTCCTGCCGCAGCAGACTGCGCAGCGCCGCCGCGAAAGTCATCCCGGTCTTCTCGTTGACCTGGACCTGATTGCAGGTCTGCAACTCGTACTCGATCGGGTCCTCGACGGTCGAGATGTTCAGCCGCGCGCCGTCCATCTCGCCGAGCGCGGAGTAAAGGGTGGTGCTCTTGCCCGACCCGGTGGGTCCGGTCACGAGCAGGATGCCGTGCGGCAGGGCCACCTGCTCCTTGAAGATCGCGCAGGCGTCCGGCTCCATGCCGACGTGCTCGAGCCCCCGCGTGATGGACTTGCTGTCCAGAATACGAATCACGGTCTTTTCGCCGTAGTGGGTCGGCAGCACCGAGATGCGCAGGTCGATGGCCCGGCCCCCGACCATCGCGGAGACCTTGCCGTCCTGGGGCACGCGCCGCTCGGAGATGTCCAGGTTGGCCATGATCTTGATGCGGGAGACGATGGCCGGATGCATCTTCGGCGGGGCCTGCATCACCTCGAACAGCACGCCGTCGATACGGTAGCGGATGCGGGTCTGCTTTTCCTTGGGCTCGATGTGAATGTCGCTGGCGCCCTCGCGCACGGCGTTGCTGATGAGATAATTGACGAACTTGATGACCGGCGACTGCCCCGCCATCTTCTCAAGATCCTCGCCGACTTCCTCCACGTCCTGAACGACTTCGACCTCGGTCAGGTCGCTGATGATATCCTCCAGGACTTCCTCGGCCGGCGCCTCATAGAACGCCGCGCAGACCGCCGCGATATCCTCGGGCGGGCATACCTGGGCCCGGACCGGCAGGCCCGTTTGCCGTTTCACGTCTTCCAGCGCGAAGATATTCGTCGGCTCGCCCGTCGCGACGAGCAACGTATCCCCGTCCATCCGGACCGGGACGACGCTGCTGCGCTTGATGAAGTCCGGCTCGAGCCTCTTGAAGGCCTGCTTGTCCACGTCCTCGGGCTTGAGCCGATGGAATTCCAGACCATTGAGTCTGGCCTTCGCTTCGAGGATGTCATTGGCGTCGACGATCCGTTCCTTCAGGAGCCACGTCCCGGGGTCCGCGCCGGGCCGGCCGAGCGATTCCCGGCGAAAGCGCCCGTACTGCTCGTCGGTGATCTTCCCCTGCTCGAGCAGCACGTCGGCCAGATCGCGAACATGCGCGCTGCTCGTCGGTTCGGGCGAGTACAGATCGCACAGTCCGCGCACTTCTTCATCGTCCGCGTAGATCGGGACCGTGGGCGCCGGTTCCGGTCTCCCCCGACTCGCGCCTGACAGGCCTTTGCCTTTGTCTTTCTGATGCGATAAAAAGCGTAGCATTATTCCGACAACTTCAATATGATCTTGCTTTCTTCGGTGGGCGGCACTCCGGCGTCGGAGGCCCCGCCCGTCGGCCAGGCCAATTCGACGGAATGGCTGCCGACCCGCACAAGGGTGAATCCCCCGACGGTATCCCCCGGTCGCAGGATCTGGTCGTTGATCATGCAGCAGTCACCCTGCTCGGAACGCATGATGCTCAGCAGCTTCAGCGT
>VGYL01000095.1 GCA_016872975.1 Planctomycetota bacterium | reverse complement strand
GAGGTTATGAAAATGTCACCCCGTAGCCTTATTGGCGTTAAGGCGCCGAAGTGACATTCCCGTATCTCATTGTTTCATAATGACTTACGACTACTGCGGTCCCACAAGATAGCGTTGTAGTACTAGGTTCAGCGTGGTTCTCATCGGCAACCCTCCCGATGCATCATCGGCGCATGGGGATATGCATCTTGCGTAAGGGCAACGGGCTTTGGCCGGTCGGCGCCCCATCAGAACAGCATCAGGATCCCCGTATTCGGATCATCGCTCATCGCCGCAATGGCATCGAAACTATCTCGCAGCAGTGTCTCGATCTCGGCCGTGGAGCAGAGGTCTCATGGCTCGACCGCCGCCATGGATCGTTCCCGTGCGGCGGCAAAACTCAAACAGGCGCGAATGTCGTCCTCCGTCAGATAGGGGAAGTCATCGAGGATCTCCTGGTGGGTCATGCCGGAAGCCAGGTACTCCAATACGTCATAGACGGTGATGCGCATGCCGCGAATACAGGGTTTGCCACCCCGTTTGCCGGGTTCGATCGTGATAATGTCTCGGTACTGCATATGGTTAGTCTACTGCACAGCCCAACGCGTGTCAAGAAGTCAATGGGAGGTGATTGCCCGGTGCCTGCTGACGTGTACGGAGCGCGACTCGGCCCCAGGAATGAGGGCCGGCGGACAGAAGGACCGGCGGGCCTTGGGGGCTTGCCCGACGGGGAGCGGTGGACTGGGTGCGCCCGGGAACGCCGGTCTGCGGATTGGTCTTGCGTTGCCGATCGGGAGATCGGCGGTCCCGGGTCAGGCGGTTTGGGCTTTGGCGCGGGCGGCCTGGTCGAGGGCGACGGCGCCGATGATGATGGCGCCGATGACGACGAACTGGAGGTGGGTGGAGATGCCCAGCAGGGTCAGGCCGTTGCGGAGGAAGTTGATCAGGAGGGTGCCGATGATGGTGCCGGTGATGGTGCCGCGTCCGCCGGAAAGGCTGGCGCCGCCGATGACGACCGCGGCGATGATGTCGAGCTCCAGACTGATGCCGGCGGTCGGCTGGGCCGAGACGGTCCGGCTGGTCGCGATCATCGCGGCCAGTCCGACGAACAGGCCGGTGAGCGCGTAGATCGCGATGAGGTTGCGCTTGACGTTGACGCCCGCGTGGTAGGCGGCCTGGCGGTTGGAGCCGATGGCGTAGGTGTACCGGCCCAGCGGGGTGTAGCGCAGCAGGAAGAACGCGAGCAGGGCGATCCCGCCGAAGAGCAGGACGCTGACCGGAAGGCCCAGCAGGGCGCCCTGGCCGAGGAACTTGTAGGTGGGCACGTCGAACATCATGCCCTTGTTCATCACGTAGGACAGGCCGCGAAAGGCGCTCATGGTGCCGAGCGTGACGATGAAGGGCGGCAGGTTCAGCAGGGTGATCAGGCTGCCGTTGAGCAGGCCGCAGGCCAGGCCGACGGCAACACCGACCAGCGTTCCCAAGAACATCACGCCGGGCCCGGGCGCCGGGCCGCCCGCCTGGAGCATGGCCCAGGCGCCGACCATGCCGCACAGGGCCATCATCGAGCCGACGGACAGGTCGATGCCGCCGGAGATGATGACCGCGGTCATGCCCATGGCGATGATGCCGCTGTAGCTGGAGCGGCTCAAGACGTTCGAGAAGTTCTCCGCCGTCAGGAAGGTGTCCGGCTCCAGGGCCGACAGGGCCGCGATGATGAGCGTCAGCGTGCCGAAGGGCAGCAGTTGTCGGACGAATCGATTCATTCAGCAATCCTCACAGGAGGCAAATCCGAAATCCGAATCTCGAAACCCGAAACAAATCCGAAATCCAAAATACAAATGACCGAAACGCTGGCGCCGGCCATTGGTTCCGTTTTGGATTTTGGGTTTTGGTCATTCCAATTTGTTTCGGATTTCGTGCTTCGGATTTCGGATTTCCCCGCTTCGGGGTGTTTCCTCCACGGCCGCCAGGTGCATCACTTTCTCGGGGGTGGTTTCGTGCTTCAGGAAATTGCCGACGAGCCGGCCGCGACGCAGCACGAGAATGCGGTCGGCGATCCCGAACAATTCGGGCAATTCGGAGGAGATGAACAGAATCGCCTTGCCATCCTGGGCCAGCTTGTTGAGCAGGGCATAGACCTCGGCCTTGGCCCCCACGTCGATGCCGCGGGTCGGCTCGTCGAAGATCATGAACTTCGAGTCGGCCAGCAGCCAGCGGGTGATGAGCAGCTTCTGCTGGTTGCCGCCGGAGAGCGACGTGGCCGGGGCCTCGGGCGAAGACCACTTGACCGCCATGCGGGCGCCGGCGTCCCGGGCGATCCGGCTCTCCTGGGCCGGCCTGATCCAGGGCCGAAAGCCGATGGAATCGAGATTCGGCAGCGTGATGTTCCAACTGCACGGCAGCTCCAGGCACAGCCCCGTGCGCTTGCGATCCTCGGTCAGCAGCGCGATGCCGTGGGCGATCGCGTCCGCGGGGGAATCGATCTCCAGTTCGCGACGGTCCAGCAGAATCTGTCCCGCGGTCTTCTTGTCCACACCGAAGATGGCCCGGGCGACTTCGGTCCGGCCCGCGCCGACGAGGCCGGCCATGCCGACGATTTCGCCCCGGCGGATCTCGAAGCTGATGTCGCGAATGCCTGCCTCCGAGGAGAGGCCCTGCACCTGCACGAGAGTCGCGCCGATTTCGGCGGTCCGCGCCGGGAAGAAGTCCGTCAATTCGCGGCCGACCATGTGGTGGACGATCTTGGGGATATCCAGCCTGGCCGTGGGCTCCGAGTGCACCAGCGCGCCGTCGCGCAGGATACTGACCTCATCGGCCAAGTCGATGATCTCTTCCAGCCGGTGCGAGATGTAGATGATCGCCAGCCCTTCGTCCCGCAGCCGCCGCACGACCCCGAAGAGCCGCTGCGCCTCCCGCTCGGAGAGTGACGAGGTCGGCTCATCCATCACCAGGATGGAGGCGTTCTGGCGGAGGGCCTTGAGGATCTCGACGATCTGGCAGTCGCCGGTCGCCAGGTCCTCGACGCGGGCCGCGGGATCGATATCGAACTGGAACCGCCGGGCGAGCTCCTTTGCCTGGGCGAGCATGCGGGCGTGACTGATGGTCAAGGGCAGGAGCCCTTTGGGCTCGGCGCCGAGGAAGATGTTCTCGGCCACGGTCAGGTGCTCGGCCAGATCCAGCTCCTGATAGATCATCGAGATGCCCGCTTGCAGGGCCTGGGCGGGTGTGGCGAAGCTCCGCGGCTGTCCCTGAATTTCGATGGACCCTGTGTCCGGCTGGTAGACCCCTGCCAGGATCTTCATCAGGGTGGACTTGCCCGCGCCGTTCTCGCCGACCAGGGCATGCACCGTGCCCGGCCGGACGGTCAGGCTCACGTCTCGCAGCGCCTGCACCGGGCCGAAACGCTTGGAGATCCCCACCATGCGCAGGGCAGCTTCAAGTGTGATTTCTGATGGTTGATGGTTGAGGGTTGATTTCTGATGGTTCATGGTCGAAGTCCGGTTTCCCAATCACACATCAAACATCAACCATCAAACATCACATTTCTCGCCTATAGCCGTCATATCTGGGACGCGAGCAGCTCTTTGATCCGCGGGTCGCGGAGCCGCTCCTGCGTGATCAGCTCGACTCCCGTGTCCACCTGTTTGGGCACCGACTCGCCCTGGAGGTGACGAATGATCGCCTTGACGCCCTCGTAGCCCATCTTGTAAGGGTTCTGGATGATGAGCCCGTCGAGGTCGCCTTTCTCCAAGCCCTCCACCAGCATCGGCCAGGCATCGAAGCCCACCATCTTGATTTTCTTGTCGCCCTTTTGCAGATCGCGCAGGGCCTGCAGGGCGCCCCCGGCGGTCGTGGCGTTGCACGCGAAGACGCCGTCGATGTTGGTGTTCTTGAGCAGCATGTCCTGGGTCACGTCCTGGATGTTCTGCATCGTGGGCGGATTGGCGTATTTCGAGTCGACGATCGTGATGCCGGGGAACTCCTGGGCCATCGTCGCGCGGAAGCCCTGCACGCGGTAATCGGTGGAGGCGGAGTTGGGCGTCCACTCGACGATGATGATCCGGCCCTTGCCGCCAAGAACCTCCCCGAGCCGCTGCGCGGCCAGGACGCCGCCTTTGTAGTTGTCCGTGGCCATGAACGAGAGGAACTTGTCCGTCTCGACCCCGGAGTCGATGATGACGCACGGGATCTCTTTGGCGGCGATCTTCTCCACCGCCGGCACGAGGGCCTTGCGGTCGTTGGGCGCCAGGACGATGCCGGTGACCTTGCGGGCAATCATGTCCTCGATGATCTGGATCTGCCGCTCGCGGTCGGTCTCGATCTCGGGCCCGTTCCAGAGGATGTCATACTTCTCTTCCGCGCCGGCCTTGCGCGCGCCCTGCCGGACCCCCTCCCAGTACACCGAGGCGGTCTCCTTGGGGATCACGCCGATCTGACGCGCCCCCTGCGTGCCGCCTTTGCGCAGCACCCCGATGCCGACAAACACGCCGATCAGGACGACGAACACAAGCACCCATATCACGTTCTTCATGCCGTACCGTTCCTTTCACATGATCCCGGTATTCGCTGGGAATCTCGATCGTACCATTTCTTACGTCGGCTTGGAACTCAACAGCGGTCATGGCCCATCTCCTTGTTGGATGTTCACGCCTGCCGGGCATCTACATCCGCCCATTATACCCCGGTGTCCACGTTCCTGCCACACATGGGACAAAATCGGGTGCACGACCGTTCTTGCGCGGGCGTCCTTGGGTGCCCCGGGGCCCCCAAACGCGAACCGATGCGCTTGGGGACCCCACGCCCAAGCCCTGCTTGAGCGTGCTCTCGGTTGGCGGCGGAACACAGACAAACAGGTTTGTCCAGGCCACCCACCATGTCTTGGCATTTCACGTCTCGCTCGGGAGGCGAGAACCGAAGATCGCGTCGCATCCGGGTGGGCGACGATTGAACAAAAGCGGTGGTTGATAAATAGTACCGGCGGGCCTACACTGGCGGCTATCTGGTTTGTAAGGAGATTGTCCATGAAGGATCGTTTCAAGACCCTGCTGCTCGGGGGAATGATCGCGACGAGCGTCCTGGGCCTGTTTGTGCCTCTGGTGTACGGCGGAACCGAGGCCCGCGCCAACCCCGCTTTGAAGGAGAAAGACTCTTCCATGAAGTCGAATTCCGCGAGTCCGTCGGTCTCGGAGTCGAACCCGTTGCTGAGCCAATGGGAGACGCCGTTTGGCATTCCTCCGTTCGACCGGATCAAAGAAGATCATTATCTGCCGGCGTTTCAGGAGGCCATCGCCCGCACGCGCGGCCAGGTGGATGCGATCGTGCAGGAATCCCGGCCGGCCACGTTCGCCAATACGATCGAGGCGCTGGACGCCTCGGGTGAGGTGCTCGACCGGGTCGGCGGCGTCTTCTACAATCTCCGCTCCGCCGAGACGAACGACCGGCTCCAGGAGATCGCCCGGGAGGTGGCCCCGCTGACCTCGGCCCTGGAGGACGATATCCTGCTGAACGAGCAGCTTTTCGCCCGCGTCAAGGCGGTCTGGGAGCAGCGGGCGGCGCTGCCGCTCGACGCCGAGCAGCGCCGACTGGTGGAAGAGACGTACAAGGATTTCGTCCGGGGCGGAGCGAACCTGGCGCCGGAGGAGAAGAAGCGCCTGCGCGCGATCAACGAGGAGTTGGCCGTCCTGCAACTTCAGTTCGGCGACAATCTCCTGAAAGAGACCAACGCCTACCGGCTCGTGCTCGAGAAGAAAGAGGATCTGGCCGGGCTGCCTGAGACGATCGTCACCGCGGCCTCCGAGGCGGCCAAGGGGGCCGGCCTGGAAGGCAAATGGATGTTCACGCTGCACGCGCCGAGCCTCTGGCCGTTCCTGTCGTACGCCGACAATCGGGAGCTGCGCCGCCAGATGTTCACCGCGTACATCCAGCGCGGCGACAACGGCAACGAGCAGGACAACAAGGCTACGCTCCTGCGGATCGTGGTGTTGCGGGCCGAGCGGGCGAAGCTGCTGGGCTACGCGGACCACGCCCGCTTCGTCCTGGAGGAGCGGATGGCCAAGACGCCGGAACAGGTGTACGGCCTGCTGAATCAGCTCTGGCCGCCCGCCCTGGCGGTGGCCAAGAAGGAGGCCGCCGACCTCCAGGCCCTGATCCGACAGGAGGGCCACGACTTTGCGCTGGAGCCCTGGGATTGGTGGTACTACACCGAGAAGATCCGCAAGACCCGCTACAACCTCGACGAGAACGAGCTGCGGGCGTACTTCACGCTGGAGAACGTCCGCCAAGGGGCGTTCCAGGTGGCCCAGCGGCTCTACGGCCTGACCTTCACCGAGCGGACCGACCTGCCCAAGTACCACAGCGAAGTCCGCACCTTCGAGGTGAAGGACGCCGACGGCTCGCACGTAGGCGTTTTCATGGTCGACTTCCATCCGCGTCCCGGCAAGCGGGGCGGCGCCTGGGCCAGCGGCTACCGCCGCCAGCATTTCCGGGACGGTCAGGATATCCGGCCCATCGTCGTCAACGTCTGCAACTTCACGCGCCCCTCGGGTGACACACCGGCTCTGCTGCGGCTGGAAGAGGTCGAGACGCTCTTCCACGAGTTCGGCCACGGCCTGCACGCGCTGCTCTCGCGCATCCACTACAAGAGCCTGGGCTCTGTGCCGCGTGATTTCGTCGAGCTGCCTTCGCAGATCATGGAGCACTGGGCCCTCGAGCCGCAGGTGCTCAAGATGTACGCCAAACACTGGCAGACGGGCGCGCCCATCCCGGACGAGCTGATCGCCAGGATCAAGGCCGCCGAGCGCTTCAACCAGGGCTTCGCCACGGTCGAGTACCTGGCCGCCTCGTTCCTCGACATGCACTGGCACACCGTGGAACACGTGGCGCGTCCCGGGGACAGAGGACAGAGGACGGAAGACAGACGACAGAAGACAGAGGACGGCCGACCTCCGACCTCCGATCTCCGTCCTCCGGTACCGGACGCCACGACCTTCGAAAAGGCGGCCCTCAACAAGATCGGCCTGATCCCCCAGATCGTGTCGCGCTACCGTAGCCCCTATTTCCAGCACATCTTCTCCGGCGGCTACTCCGCGGGCTATTACAGCTACATCTGGAGCGAGGTGCTGGACACCGACGCCTTCGGGGCCTTCAAGGAAAAGGGCATCTTCGATCCCGCGACCGCCCGGTCCTTCCGCATGAACATCCTCGAAAAGGGCAACACCGCCGACGCCATGGAGATGTACAAAGCCTTCCGCGGCCGCGAACCCTCCGTCCAACCGCTCTTGGAGAAGCGCGGCCTGAAGAACTGAGCACGCTACAATCTCGGGTCGCACGGCTCGCTCTCCAGCGTCAGAACCCCGAACACGCACTCATGGACCCGCCGCGGCGAACAAAAATAATTGCTTTCTCTGTTACCGGACGGGACTTTGGGGCCTTTATGAGGTAGAAAGGACAGGTGAAGACAAGGAAAAAGGAAAAAGTAGAAAGGCAAAAAAACACAGTGGCAATGCGGCTGAGGCAGGGGATTTGGCTTTGGGCTTTTTCCTTTTTACCTTTTACTTTTTCCCTGGTCCAAAAACCTTAAGGCCTTGAAAACAGTAGAGTTATATAGGGCAGCGTGATGGACGGGAAGGCTGGAGTATCGCGGCGCTGCAAGGGAGGGTGGAAGGTTCGCCCTCTCCGATATTCCGGATGCGTCCTTGTATCCTCCTGCCCGGGGGTAGTGCCATGTTGACGAAGAAGTTAGCCAAATCGCGAGCGGCCGTGGTGGTGGTGATGGCCTCGGTGCTGATCTCGCCGCTGGCGGGCGGCCGGCTGCTGGCGAGCTCACCCAGCATGCAAAGGGCGCTGACGGGCCGTTCCGGCTCGTCGAGCGGCTCCAGCGGGTCGACTTCGTCGATCCGGCCCAGCGCGCCGAGTCCGTCCATTGGTGCCAGCCGGCCGAGTCCTTCCATCAGTCCGGCCAGACCGGCCCCGACGATGCCTTCAAGCCCCTCGTTGAGAGCAGGGGCCCCAACGCAGAGTTCTGCTCTGCGCGGGCTCTCCCAGATGCGAGATAGCGGCTCTCCCAGCCCGTCGGCTCCGAGCAGGTCGTTTTCGACCCCTGCGCCGAGCCCGGCTCCCGCGCCGGCGCCGAGTCCGGCGCCGAGTGCTCCGAGCCCCAGCACCTTTGGCTCGAGTCTGTTCTCCGGACGGACCTGGCCGGGTCCTTCGGCGTTTCGGGCCCTGCCGCAGCCGTCCGAGGCCAGCCGGCCCGGTTCTGCCGGAACAGGCGATATCGGCAGCCGGATTGGGGCCGAGAGTATCACGAGGCCGGCGCCGCCTGCCGTGGAGAGTCCTCGGATCGAGCGACCGGTACCTTTCTCCGCACCCGGCGTTTCTTCGGGAAGCGCCCTGTCGCGGGGCTTGACCGACCGCCTGGCGGAACAACGTCGGAGCGAGGCGCTGTCGAGACCGAGCCCGCCGGCGGGTAGCTCGGAAGCGACCGGTCTGTCGAGGCGTGCAGAGCCGCCAGCCGAGTCGGGTGCGCCTTTGACCCCCGGGAGCTCGCAAACGTTCCGGCTCACGCCCCGGCCGGCACCGGCGCCGCAGAGCCCGTCTGCGGATAGGCCGGCCCCGGCGCAGCAGGCGACCGGGTCAGCTCCGGCGGCGCAGGCGGCTGGGCCCCAGCAGGATGCCTCCGCTCTCGGGCGATCCTGGTCGCAGCGCGGCACGACCACCCCTCGATCCGGATTGGCAGAGCGACTCCGCGAGAGCCGTGAGCGTACCGCCGGCAGCGCTTCCCCGAGCGCGGCTGAGCCGGGCACGAGGCCCAATGCCGTAGCGGGTGTGCGCGAGCCGGGTGCGGTGTCGACGCCGTCACAGCCTGACGGAGTCCGCGCCGGCAGTTTGAGGCCGGCCGGTCCCGGTGTGAGCGCCGGCAGGGGCACGGCAGCAAGGATCGGCTCGCTGACCCCTGAGACGCGGACCCCGAGCCCCGGGAGCTCGACCGTGCCGGCGAGCGGGATTCGCCCGCGGACGCAGGACCAAGTGGTGGCGGCCGCCCGGCCGCAGGTCCAGGCCCAGGTGGCAGAGGCCGAGGTTCGCCACCAGAGCCTGAGTTCGCGCCTGACCGAGCAAAGGTATCGCACGGGCGTGCAACGATTGCCCTATCTCCTGCGGGATGCGAACGCGAGGACCAGCATCGGCGACAACGTGCCTGTCGGGACGTCCCGGCCGACCTACCTGCACGCGCGGTATTATGACCGGCCGGACCTGGTCCTGCACACGCGCCGGCACATTCACATGTACTATGACCCCTATCATCGCCTGCGCCATCGCGTGATTTGGCCCAGTTATTGCTATCCCGTCTACTACCCGTTCGGTCCGCACGTCCATGTTCGCTACGTGTGGCCGCACCACCACCGCAAGTATGTCTTCATCAGTCTGGGCGGCTGGTGGCCCTACGACTACGCATATACCCGCTACTACTGGTACGGTTATCACCCCTACGTCTGGTACGGGTACTATCCGGTTGCCCGCGAAGTAGTCGTGGGAGGCGACAACTACTACACCTACAACTATTATTACGACGACGACGGCAGCTACACGAGCTCGAGCTACAGGTCGAGCACGCCGATGCCTCCCAGCACCCAGGCCGATCTCCGCGCGCGACTCGAGCAGGGCAAGGCCGTCGAGCCGGCGGCGCCGACGCTGACCGATACCCGGTTCGAAGAGGGCGTCAAGAGCTTCGAGGCGGGCGATTATGGCGCGGCCGCGGTGAGGTTCGAAGAGGCGATGCGGTTGGCACCGAACGATGTGATTCTGCCCTACGCCTATGCCCAGGCCCTGTTCGCCGATGGGCATCACGACAAGGCGGCGGACGTGCTGCGCGAGGCCTTGCAGAAGATCTCGCCGGAACAGGAAGGCGTCTTCTTCCCGCGCGGTCTGTATGCCAATGACGACGTGCTGTTCGGGCAGATCGAGAAGCTTCTGGACCGGATCGACCGCTCCGCGGAGGACGCGGACCTGCGGCTGCTGCTCGGTTACCAACTGCTGGGCGTCGGCGAGATCGGCCATGCCCGCGACCAGTTGGAGCAGGCGCGTCAGGATCCGAGAAATGCCCGGTTGGCCGGTGTCCTGCTGACTCTGGCCGAGCGGATGGAGAAAGAGGCCGGCCCGGCGGTCAAGGCCGGTGGCGCGGCCGCCGAGACGCCGGCGGCGGCGGCGAGCCTGGAGGCCCCGGTCGATCATGGGGCGGCCCCGGAAGCCCCGGCAACGCCGGACGCCGCGGAATCCGCCGGGACCTCCGGCGCTCCCGCGCTGCCAGCGGGAACCGGCGCGACCGCTCCGACGTGGAACCGGCTCGTGGCGCCGGAAGACGCGGGCGTGGCCCCTGGGCCGGACCTGGATGGGCCCGCCGAGGATAACGACAGCGAGGGCCGGGCCGCGGCGATACCGCCGGATGACGCCCGTCCGCCCCTGGAGACGGCCGGACTTCTCGACGGTACGGCCGCGGCCGGCCTATGGCCGAGCCTGGCCCGGCTGGGGCGCGGTGACGTGCCCAACGTCAAAGCCGACATGGTGATCTTGGCCTCGATCCTCTCGTTGGCCCTGACCGGCCTGTGGATCGAATGGAGGGTTCTGGGCCGCGGACCGGCATGATTCCGATCCGGAGCGGTTGTATTCTTCATATCTCCATGATAGCATAGGACCTTACGGGCCATGTCGCCCGTACCGGCCGTCGCGAGTCCACCGGCGGCGCGGACCGAAGCAACACGATGGGAGAATGAAGGAACCGGATGGACAAGCCGCTGCGGAACGTTTTGAAGCAACTGACGGCCTCGGATACGGAATCGCGTCGCCGGGCGATGGAGCCCTTTGTCCGGGCGACGTTCGCACCCTTCATCCGGCATTTGCATCGCTATCTGGGCAACGAGGTGGAGTGTGAGGATGTTCTGGAGGATGTGTACGCGGATATCTGGGAAAACCCGGAGCACTTGCGGGCCATCGAGAACGAGCAGCAACTGCTGCGAACGGTGTATCTGTACTACATGCGCAAGCGCCTCCGCGAGGTCTATCGAAGGTTGAATCGGAGTTCCCATTTGTGTCAGAACGACGTGCAGAACCTGGTGGCGCCGGAATTGAGCTTATGCGACCTGATCGCGCAGTCGGAGCTCAAGCAGGTTCTGCATAAGCTCCTGGGCAAGCTCAAGGCCCGGGAGCGCAAGGCCATCGAGCTGTGGATGGAAGGAATGTCGAACCGGGCCATTGCCACGCAGCTCGGCACGACGGTCGGCGCCGTGAAGATGTTGGAGTTTCGCACGATCTTGAAATTGCGGCACATGTTCAAAGAATACTGCGAAGAGGACTGAGGAGCTGTGTCCATGCCAAGTCAGGACAACACACATCGAGAGATTCAGGAGCTGCTGGCCGACTACGCCGGGGCGCTGCGGGACGGGTGTCTGCCCACCTTTCTCAAGTCGCTGACCCGGGAGGAGGCCAAGCGGATCAGCGAATCCGAGGATTTCCACCAGGCGGCCGAGATCGTGCGACTGATGAACAGCGTCGGCTTCGGGGATAGCGTGGTGACGCCCAACGTAGGTCTTTTTATCTCGCGCGTTGACGCGGCGATCGCGCGGCGGCTCAAGAAGGCCGGCGCGTCAACGCGGGAGCGCAGCCGCAACGCGGCCGCCGCGGGGCGCACCGCGGTGACCCAGTGAATTTACGAATTATGAATTATGATTTATGATTTGACACTGCAGGAGAGCGGGCCTGTCCCGAGATCAATCGTGAATCGCGAATCGTGAATTTGCTGGAGTAGCGCTGGAGACCGGGGCCTTCGCAGGGAAGATCCTGAAATCATGAATCATAAATCGTAAATCATAAATTTGACATGATCCTGGATTCCTATCAGTGTTCGTCGTGCTATTTTGAGGACAAGGAGCCGAGCACGCGGATCGATCCCTCCACCATCTCGCCGCCGCAGCCGCGGGTGTCGTTCAATGATGTGCTGGTCGTCTTCGTCTGCGTCGAGCGGTATGACGGCCGGCAGGAGATGGAGGAGGTGGCCAACGAGTTCGGCGCGCTGGCGAATCTGTTGGGCAAGCGCCCCATCGTGTTGTGCCCGAACGTGCACCTGTCGATCGACAAGGCCCCGGAGAAGCAGGCGATTGCCCTGATCGGGGAGCTGGAGAAGATGCTGCGGGACCGGGGCTACCAGATCCACCGGCTGTCCTTCGGCTACCACAAGAAATACGGCCTGGAGTGCCAGGGCAACGTGGGCAGCGTGGTCGGCCGGCGGTTCTACGGCTCCGAGCACAAGCAGTTCTTGCGCCTGATGACCCGCTTGGGCGTCTGTCCCCCGGAATCGCTGCCGAGCGACATGCCACCCTGGGCCCAGGTCCTGTCGGAACGGCAGTTGAAAGTGCTGGGCAACCGGCGCGAGACCTACAACGCCGCCAAGCGGATGCTCCAGGACCAATTGGACGCCACCGGTCACGGCGAGTTGTGGACGTGCATGCTCTTCGAGGGCGAGCGGCAGCCCATGGAGGACTATCTCAGCCAGCTCCAGACGATTCTGGAGGAGTACCCTGATGTCCGGGTGCATCGGGCGATGAACCTGAGCGTCCCCGGGTTCTCGAACGCGGCCCGGCATCTGTTCCGCCGCTTTCCGGAGGCCATCGAATCGGGCCGCCTGCGCATCTACAACAGCCAGGTCTCCGACCTGGAGTTCCTCTTGTCGCGGGATGCCGTGCTGCTGGCCTTTCCGCAGATGCCCCGCAAGGCCGGCTCCCATGCCGGCGAGATCTCGTTCGGGATCTACTGCAAGGACCACGACTTCGCCAAGAACCTGATCGAATGGTACCGCACGTTCCTGGTTGACGCCCGGTTCGGCTGGATTCGCACGGAGACCGGCCTCGATACCGTCATCAGCGAGTTGGAAGAAGAGACGTTTCAAGAGGGACGCGGAGCGTGAAACCGCCCCAGGCGGGAATCCGAAATACTGCCGGGCGGAAATCCGAAATTCGAAGCACGAAATTCGAAACAAATCCCAAATGGAAGAAAAGGCAAGAAAATCCCAAACGGGCAGAGCCCGTCCGTGGTTTTGGTCATTCGAATTTTGAGTTTTGAATTTGTTTCGGATTTCGAATTTCGAGATTCGAATTTCCGTGCCACGCGGCTGTAGTGGAGATCAGGTAACGACGTGGATGCGTTCCTCTCAACGGTGCTGGTTCTCGGCTTCTTTGCCCTCTTGGCCTTCGTCGCGTATCGCGCCCGGGCGGCCCGCGAGTATGCCGAGTTCTCGTTGGCCAAGCGGTCCCTGCCCCTGGCGCTGATTTTCGCCAGTCTGTGCGCGACGTATATCGGTCCGGGCTTCTCCCTCGGGTTCGTAGGCCGGGGTTTTCAGAGCGGCCTGCTGTTTCTGTGCGTGGGCCTGGCCTACGGTGCCCAGAACATCCTGGTCGGCCTCTTCGTCGCGCCCCGGCTGCGCTCCCTGGTCGATTGCCACACCCT
>VGYL01000094.1 GCA_016872975.1 Planctomycetota bacterium | reverse complement strand
GGCAAGTGCAGTCTTCGGAGCTTGCCGATGGTCTTGCTTGTCCGCCATCGGCAAGGCCTGCGCAAAGCCTCCGGCCTTGCCGCTGCCACCCACCCAGACTGTTACCCGGGTCTGAACCAGGCCAAAAAAACGCAAGTCCTATAAGAGCAAGTGCTTATGTCGAATCGAAGAGGGTGTCATGCGATGGGGCACGAGAAAGAGTGTTTTTTTGACGTCTCCGAGCTTTTCGCTGTCAATTTAGGCTATGCCCGCGGCGAGCTTTGCGGTATAATCTACTGTTCTATAGACACCATCGTATCGGCAGTGCAGTAAGAGGTGAATATAAGTGGCAGAGAAACGAAAGAAGACGTCCAAAGCGAACAACAACGAAGCGACGAAGGACCGCCTCAGATCTGCGGACATCGAACACTTCAAGCACTTGCTGCTGCAGAAGCGCAGGGAGATCCTCAGCAACGTGTCCAATATCGAGCGTGAGGCGCTGCGGAAGTCCCGGCTGGATGCCAGCGGCGATCTGTCCAGCATGCCGATCCACATGGCCGATCTGGGAACGGACAACTTCGAGCAGGAGTTCTCTTTGGAGTTGATGGATAGCGAGCGAAGGCTTCTGGTGGAAATCGAGGATGCCCTGGCGCGCGTCGAGGGTGGAACATACGGCATCTGCGAAGGCACGGGCAAGCCGATTTCCAGGGCCAGGCTCGAAGCTCAGCCGTGGGCGCGCTACTCCGTCGAGTACGCCCGGATGCTCGAGGAGGGGCGCGTCAGGGAAGGTTGACCGCCGATACGCCGCGGCCGGACCGATCGCCCCCGGCCCAGCGTGCCGAGAAGAGACATCGATGAAGGAGAAGCTGCGGCGCCGCGTGGGAGTTCCGTCCGGTTTTCTTCCCGCGCCACCAGCCTCCGGTTGACAAGAAGCATGCGTCTACAGCGAGATCGTCGCATGGAGGATCCAGAGCAGACTCAGCCAGATGCACGCCGGCAGGATCTGCGGTTCACGTGCCCGACCTGCAAGCGTCGAGTGCACGTCCGGCGGCAAGACCCTTCAAAGCTGCCGGCCTTCTTTCCCTTCTGTTCCGAGCGGTGCAAACTGATCGACTTGGGGGCTTGGCTCGACGCCGCCTACCGGATTCCCAGCAAGCCCGAGGAAGAGCCCGATCATCCCACCGCCGAAAGTCCACCGGCCGATCCGGGGGACTCACACCCGTAGAACGAGTGGAATCGCCCGGCAAAATCGTATAGACTCCCCTGCGAAGGCACAGTACCATGCGGTCGGTTTCACGACCATTCAAGGAGATACCCGACTGTGCGTTTGAAAGGACCCCGTATGGTCGACGAAAAGCCGGCGCTGCCCCCGGGCAACCTCCTGTTTCCCCTGCTCTTCCAGTCGTTTCGCCTGGCGATCCAGCCTTCGAAGTTGGCGATCGCATTCGCGGCGGTCGCGATCATCGGCCTGACCGGCTGGACCATGGATCTGCACCCCACGGTGATCACCGCGGACAGCTTCACCGTCCTTTTGCCCCGCGAAACCTCGACGGAGCCCCAACTTCACAGGATTCAGAATGCCACCGAGCTCGACCTCTACGCGGAACACGGTACCCCTTCACTTCGGATCTTCGTGGAATCGAGGCGAGCCCTCGGAAATCGCGTCGGGGTCTTCCGTACGCTCTGGCGGTTCGGCGCCGAGGAATTCCACCGTGCTCTGTACGCGGTCTTCACCTGGGACCCTCCCCGCGTCATCCGCAGCGTTGCCCGCGGGCTTGACGCCTTGCTGTGGGCCTTCCGCTGGCATACCGTGTACAGCCTCGCGTTCTTCACCGTTGCCTTTACGGTGCTGATGGGAGCCGGCGGCGCCTTGTGCCGGATGACGGCTCTGCAATTCGCGCGGGCGGAAGGTCTCGGTCCGCTGAAAGCCCTGCGGTTCTCGTGGCGACGATTCACCAGCCTGATGGGCGGCTCGGTCGGTCCGGCGCTGCTGGTTCTGGCCTTTGGGGCGCCAATCATCCTGATCGGCTTGATCGGGAACCTGCCGGGCGTTGGAGAGCTGCTGACGGGCCTGCTGTTGCCCCTGGCGTTGGTCGCGGCCTGTGCCGTGGTCATCACGCTTCTCGGGGCGGCCGCCGGACTGGGCCTGATGTCGCCCGCCGTCGCCTATGAGGACGCCGATGCATTCGACGCGATCAATCATGCCTTCAGCTACGTCTATTCGAAGCCCTGGCACATGGGCTTCTATACGCTGGTGGCCATCGTCTACGGCGCCCTCTGTTATCTCTTTGTGCGTTTCTTCGCCTATCTGCTGCTGGCGACGACCTATACTTTTCTGCGCATCGGTTTCTTGCGGCAGGACGAGAAGCTCGAGGCGATCTGGCCGGAGCCGACCTTCGCCAGTTTCCTCGGGCCGGCCGGCAGCCTGCCGGAGGGATGGTCCCTGTGGCTTGCCGCCCTGTTGATTCGCCTCTCCGTCCTCGCTGTCATCGGGCTGGTGGTGGCGTTCGTCGTCAGCTTCCATTTCTCGGCGCATACGATCATCTACGCCCTGATGCGCCATCGCGTGCATGGAACTCCGCTGGACGAGGTCTACGCCAGCCCCAACGGGGCGTCCGCGGCGCTGCCCTCGTTCGAAGCCGATTCCGGTGCCATCGAGCTCGACCCGGCAGTGGCGCGGGATGGCGGATCGGACAAGGGACCCCAGACGTCCGGATAACGTCGTGGGGTTGCCGCTTGGCGGCCCGGCGCGACGGGATCGCCCGGCGGACCCCGCCGCGAGGCGCCATGCAGCGATTCTGTGCCATGACCCACGCAACTTTGGGCGGACCGGCGGTCCGTACCGGAAAACTCAACCGGTCGATGCCGCCTGCCGATGATAGCGTATGTCCAACCGATATGACCAGATCGATACCCAGGGCCAGGACAGCCGACCCATGCGTTCTCCCAGCCGCGCCGAAAATCTGCTGCTGACGTTCCGCAAGCCCCTGATCATCCTGGCCCACATCGGCGCCTTCGCCGCCTCCCTGATGTTCTCGTTTCTGGTCGCGAACAACATGCAGTTCCGGCGGGAGTGGCTGGTCGAGCAGTACCCCTTTCTGTTGCTGTTGTTTCTGACGGTCAAATTGCCGGTGTTCGGGATGTTCCAGCAATATCGCGGCTGGTGGCGCTATGTCAGCATCTCCGATCTTCTCGGCCTCCTGCGGGCGTCTCTCGTCAGCACGCTGGTCATCGTCGTGCTCTGGTTCCTGGTGATTCTGCAGGTCCCGGCGATCCGCCAGAGCCTGCCCCCGGCCATCGCGGTCATCGGCCAGGGCGTCTTCATGGCGGACCTGTTCGGCACCATCCTGCTGCCGGCCGGCCTGCGGATGGTCATCCGCCTCTATCATGAGGAGTTCCGTACCACCGAGAGCCGGCGGCTCAAGCGCTTCCTGATCGTCGGGGCCGGCAATGCGGGCGAGGCCCTGCTCCGCGAGATCCTCCGCATGCCGGTCATCCCGTACCAGACCATCGGGTTCATCGACGACGATCCGCTCAAACAGGGAACCCATATCCACGGCATCCCCGTGCTGGGAACGGTCGCGCAGTTGCCCCGGATCTGCGAGACCCGCCGCATCGAGGAAATCGCCATTGCCATGCCCTCGGCGACACGCCGCCAACTGCGCCGGGTCATTGAGGTATGCGAGGGGACCAAGATCCGCTTCCGCACCGTCCCCTCGATCACGGACATCGCCTCCGGCAAGCTACGCGTCTCCCAGATTCGCAACGTCGATATCAACGATCTGCTCGGGCGCGAGGTGGTCCACCTGGATCTCGATCGGATCCGCTCCTTCGCCCGGGACAAGACCATCCTGGTCACCGGCGCCGGCGGGTCCATCGGCTCGGAGATGTGCCGGCAGATCACCCAGTTCGAGCCCAGGCTGCTGCTGCTGGTCGAGCAGGCGGAGAACCCTCTCTTTTACATCGAGAGGGATCTGCGGCGCCGGTTCCCGGCGGTTCGGGTCCAGCCGCTGATCGCCGACATTACCGACCGGGCGCGCCTGGAGGCCCTCTTCGGCCAATACCGGCCGCAGGTCGTCATCCACGCCGCCGCCCACAAACATGTCCCGCTGATGGAGCTCAATCCCGGCGAGGCCCTCAAGAACAACATCCTGGGCACCCAGGTGGTCGCCGACGCCGCCGACCGGCACGCCGCCACGAATTTCGTTCTGATCAGCACGGACAAAGCCGTCAACCCGACCAGCATCATGGGCTCGTCCAAGCGCGTGGCCGAGATGTACATCCAGGACCTCGGCCGGACCAGCGGGACTCAGTTCGTCACCGTCCGCTTCGGCAACGTGCTCGACTCCGAGGGGTCCGTTGTCCCGATCTTCCGCAAGCAGATCGATGCGGGCGGGCCGGTCACGATCACGCATCCGCAGATGCAGCGCTATTTCATGACCATCCCCGAGGCCAGCCAGCTCGTGCTCCAAGCCGCCGCCATGGGCAAAGGCGGCGAGATCTTCGTCCTGGACATGGGCGAGCCGGTCCGGATCGTCGAGCTCGCCAACATGCTCATCACCCTCAGCGGCCTGCGGCCGGGCGAGGACATCGAGATCGTCTTCACCGGCGCCCGGCCGGGCGAGAAGCTCTTCGAGGAATTGCGGATCGAGGGCGAGGACATGCAACCGACCGGCCACCCCAAAATCCGCATCTGGAAGAACATCCCCCTGGATCGCGACAAGCTCCGGGCCGGCATGGCCGACCTGATGCAGGTCGCCGCCGATCCGCAATCCGACCGCCTGATTGCCGGGATCAAGGCCCTCGTCCCGGAATACACGGCCAACCACGACGGTCTGCGTCCATAAAAAGAGCCGCCCTTGCGAGCGGCTCTTTTGATCCAATCCATTGGCCTGTCAACCAAACCGTCCCGTGTCACGGGCCTCCTGCCCGCGCCACCGGTCACATCCTACAGGTGCCCGTTCCCTCCGGGCATGTCCTGAGAACGGTACGGGCTGCCGAACGCGCCGGAGCGTGCCTCGGAGCCCGGGCCCTCCTGGCCCATGTTCTCGCGTGGATGTGCATCTTCATAGACTTCCTTGAGTCTTCGGGTCGTCAGATGGGTATAGACCTGGGTCGTCGAAAGCGACTGGTGTCCCAGCAATTCCTGCACGCTGCGCAGGTCCGCCCCGTTGTTGAGCATGTGGGTGGCGAAGCTGTGGCGCAACGTGTGCGGACTGATCGCCGGATCGAGACCGGCGGCCTTGAGGTATTTGTCCATTTTGCGGCGGACGCTCCGCGTGCTGAGCCGCTGGCCGTGCTTGTTGACGAACAGCACCCGCGAGTCAAAATGGTTGTTGCTCTGGGCCCGCTTGTTGCGGAACTCCATGTAGTGCTGGATCGCCTGCAGGGCCGACGAACTGATCGGCGTGATCCGCTCCTTCTTGCCCTTGCCGCGAATGTGGATGACTTCGCTGAGGAAGTCGATATCGTCCATGTTCAGCGACACCAACTCGCTCACCCGCAACCCGGTGCTGTACAGGGTCTCGAGAATCGCGCGGTCCCGGGCGCCGAGCCAGCAATCCGTCGGCGGCGTCTCGAGCAGACGTTTGACCTCTTCGTATTCGAGGAACCGGGGCAGTTTCTTGTCCTGCTTGGGCGTGCGAATCGCCGTCAGCGGATTGACGCTGCAGCGATTCATCTTGACGAGGAACTTGTAGAAGCTCCGCAGCGTGGCCAGCTTGCGGGCGATCGTGGCCTTGGAGTAGCCCTTCTCGTTCAGGTGCGCCAGGTAGGCGCGGGCCTCGTCGATGTCCACCGCCAGCAGCCGCTGGTCGATCTCCTGCTCGGTCTGCGTGGCGACGGCCGTGGCCAGCCCCGCTTCCGGCTGTCCCAGCGCCCCGCCGTCCGCAGACGGTCCCGACTCCCAGGTATGGTTCGCCGGGGTGGGCGTCCCCGTCCCGGGGGGATTCGCCAGGAACTCGGCGAACTGCGTCAGATCGGCCCCGTAGCACTTGGCCGTGTGCTCGGAGAAGCGCTTCTCGAATCGGAGATAGTGCAGAAACTGTTCGATGACGGCGCTGCCTTCATCCATAGTCCACCTACCCACTTGATCTGTTGGCATCATTGACCACCTTCTTGATCTTTCGTTTACGATGGGAATCGTAAACACGAATTCTTACGGTATCGTCTTGACGTCCTTGTCCTGGGATCCCCATCGCGATTCCTCGCGCCGGGGGTCCCCCTCCCGCAGAAGCTGCTCCGCCGAGCCGATGAGCGACTGCGTCAGCTTGAAGCTGATCACGGCGGCGTCAAACCAGTCGAAGTCGGTCCGCCGGTCTTTGGCCTGATCGATCAGCGCATCGAGAAGCTCGTCCTCCCGCCCTTGTTCGTAGCGGAAGATGTACTTCTCCGCTCCCTTGTTGAGCACCAGTTGTCGTTGTGGCCTTTTCATGCTAACGCTTTTATCGGCCAATCCTGCCGCCGCCTTTACAAAATATGGACCTTGCGACGACTCATTTATGAGGGCCCTGTGCCGAAGGAGACTCTTTGGGATGTGGGATTTGCGCTTTGGGATTCGTCGTTTTGGGGCCGCCACCGGCACGAAAAGTCCCTTTCCGCCGGGCGCTGGGCAGCGCCGAGGGGGGGTTCCTACCGGACCCGGAAGTACATGGTGTCGCCCCGCCGCTCCGAGGCGATCGTCCCCAGGTCCTCAAGATGGGTCAGGTGTTCTCGGACCTCGTCCCGGTCCATGGCCAGACCGGTGACGATGTCCTCGACCGAGCACGGGCGGCGCCTCAGCACGGAGAGGATGTCGCTCTCCGCCCGCCGCTCCGGCCGCTCTTGTCCTGCGGCCGGCGGTGCTCCGATCACCTCGCAGTTCTCCCCGATCTGCCGGGCGATGGCGTCGAGAGTCTCGGCCGGCACCGCCCGCACGTCCGGCTCGGCCGCGGGACGGACCGCCGTATTGAGGTGCACTTTGTCCGGCCGAATCCGCCGGATCAGGTCTTTGAGCTGCTCGATCTGCCCCGCCTCCGTATTCACACCCGCCACCAGAAACACCTCCAGCCAGATCTCGCCCTGGAACTCCCGGCGGAACTGCTCCAGGCCGGAAACCACCTTTTCAATGCTGATACCGGCGGTGGGCCGGTGTACCGCCTCGAAAACGGTCGCCTCCGCCGCATCGAGAGTGGGAATGACCACATCGGCTTTGGCGCAGTCGGCGCGAACGTCGGAACGGAAAAGGAGCGTGCCATTGGTCAGGACCGCCACGCGGATATCGGTGAGCCGTCGAACGCCGTCGATCAGGTCGCCCAGCCGGCGGTGCAGCGTGGGCTCGCCCGAGCCGCCAATGGTGATGAAGTCGGCCTTGAGACCGGTCTGGAGCCGCTCGCCCAGCTCGGCGAGCACCGCCTCGATGTCGAGGAAGTCCTCACGCACGGCACTCTTGCGGGTGGTCCTGCCCACCTGACAGTAGACGCAGTCCAGGGTGCAGATCTTGGGCGGGACGATATCCACACCCAGACTGAGCCCGAGCCGCCGCGACGGCACCGGCCCGTACGTATAGGAAGTCGATTTATCCCTTGCGGTGTCCATGGGTCACCTCGAAAATCGCGCCGCAGACCCGCACCAGGTCTTCCAGCCAATCCAGCGGGAGCATGGACGCGGCATCCGACAGGGCCTTGTCCGGCTCCGGATGGACCTCGAGAAAAAGCCCGTTGGCCCCCGCCGCCACGGCCGCCCGCGCCAGCAAAGGCGCCATCTCCCGGCGTCCGCCGCTGGCGGCCCCCAGCCCGCCCGGCTGCTGCGTGCTGTGCGTGGCGTCGAAGACCACCGGACAGCCCAACTGCTGCATCACGGCGATGCCGGTCATGTCGTTCACCAGCCGGTTGTAGCCGAAGAAGGTGCCCCGCTCGGTCAGGATGACCTTGTCGTTCCGGCCGGCCCTCATCTTCTCTACGACGTTGCCCATCTCGGCGGGCGAGAGAAACTGGCCTTTTTTGACACTGACCGGCCGGCCCGTCGCGGCACAGGCCGCGAGCAGATCGGTCTGCCGGCAGAGGAACGCCGGGACTTGGAGGCAATCGACCGTCTCGGCCGACTCGACCGCCTGGGCAGGCTCGTGCACGTCGGTCATCACCGGCAGCCCGCTCGCGGCCCGTACCCTCGCCAAGATCCTCATGCCCTCGGCCAGACCTGGACCACGATAGCTGGAAAAACTGCTGCGGTTCGCCTTGTCGAAGCTCGCCTTGAAAATGATCCCGACCCCCGTCGCCCGGGAGATCTCAACCAGCCGCTCCGCGATCCGTAGGCAGCCCTCCTCACTCTCAATGACACACGGACCCGCCATCAGGAACAGCGGCCCATCCAGTCCGACTTCGATATTGCCGATCGTGAAGCTCATCCTGCATCTATGAATTATGAATTATGATTTATGATTCGGCCACACGCCCAACCATCCGCCACCAGCCATCCACCCTCAATCCTGATTCAGGAATCATAAATCGTAAATCATATTTCCTTCACACCACGATGCTCACCAGCCGGCCCTTGACCACGATCACCTTCTTGGGCGTCTTGCCGGCCAGAGCCGCGACAATCTTCTCCGCGGCGAGCGCCTGGGCCTTGATCTGGTCCTCGTTCCAATCGGCGGGGACCACGACGCGGTCCCGGAGCTTGCCATTGATCTGGACGCCCAGCTCGATCTGCTTGTCCTGGGCCAGCGCCTCGTCATACTGCGGCCAGGACTCGTACGCGAGGCTCTCGCGATGGCCCAGCCGCTGCCAGAGCTCCTCGGCAATGTGCGGCGCGAACGGCGCCAACAGCAGCACCAACGGCTCCACCACCGAGCGCGGCCGGACTTCCTGCCGGGCCAGATGGGTCAGGAAGATCATCATCGCGCTGATCGCCGTGTTGAAGGCGAACGTCTCGATGTCGCCGCCGACTTTGCGGATCGTCTGATGCAGCAGGCGGACCGTTTCTTCGTCGCTCGTGATCCGTGACCCGTGATCCGTCGTGTCGCGGACATCTTGTCCGCGCGTGTCGGGGGCCTCTGGCCCTCGACCCGAAGGCGGGACGCCCGCGACACGAGCCACGGGCCACGGGCCACCGGTCACTTCTTCCGCGTCACGGATCGCCGCGGCCAGTTCGCCGGTCTCCTCGTCTACGACTGTGCGCCAGGCCTTCTGCAGGAAGCGATACACGCCCTGCACGCCCTGCATGCTCCAGGGCTTCATCGCTTCGAGCGGGCCCATGAACATCTCGTACAGCCGCATCGCGTCGGCGCCGTACGCGGCGATGACCTCGTCGGGGTTGACCACGTTGCCGCGCGACTTGCTCATCTTCTGGCCGTCCGCGCCGAGGATCATCCCCTGGTTGATCAGCTTCTGGAAGGGCTCTTTCGTGCTGACGTAGCCGAGATCGTACAGGAACTTGTGCCAGAAGCGCGAGTACAGCAGGTGCAGCACCGCGTGCTCGGCCCCGCCGATATACAGGTCCACCGGCATCCAGTATTTTTCCTTCGCCGGGTCCCAGGCCCGCTGAGAATTCTCCGGATCAAGGTAGCGCAGGTAGTACCAGCAACTGCCCGCCCACTGCGGCATCGTGTTCGTTTCCCGCTGGGCCCTGGTCCCGTCCGGCAGCGTCACGTTGAGCCACTCGGTCGCCTTCGCCAAGGGTGACTCTCCGGTCCCCGGCGGCCGATAGTCCTCGACCTC
This sequence comes from Planctomycetota bacterium, assembly GCA_016872975.1. GTDB lineage: Bacteria > Planctomycetota > Phycisphaerae > Sedimentisphaerales > Anaerobacaceae > PLanc-01. The sequence continues at coordinate 3,907 of VGYL01000094.1, read as the reverse complement.
CGGCAGCCGCAAGGGCAGCTCCTCCTCCGACAGGCCGACGACCCGCCCATCCTCCGTGTGCAGAATCGGGAACGGCTCGCCCCAGTAGCGCTGGCGGCTGAAGAGCCAGTCCCGCAGCTTGTAGTTGACCGCCTTCCTGCCCAACCCGCGCTCGGCGAGCCAGGCCGTGATCTTCTCCTTGAACTCGGGCGTGGGCAGACCCGTGAACGGGCCGCTGTTGCTCGCGATGCCGTTGCCCGTAAAGCAAAGCTCAGCCCGGCGAACTCGCTCGGCGTCCTGTGGGTCCGGCGGCTCCACCACCGGGAGGATCGGCAGGTCGAGTTTCTGCGCGAACTCGAAATCGCGGTCATCGTGAGCCGGCACGGCCATGATCGCCCCGGTACCGTAACTGATCAGCACGTAGTCGCCGATCCAGATGGGGATCTTCTCGTCGTTGACGGGATTGATGGCGTAGGCGCCCGTGAAGACGCCGGTCTTGTCCCTGGCCAGGTCCGTCCGGTCCAGATCGCTCTTGCGGGCGGCGGCTTCACGGTACGCCCGGACCGCCGCCTCCTGCCGGGGCGTCGTGATGACGTCCACGAGCGGATGCTCGGGCGCCAGAACCAGGTACGTGGCGCCGAAGAGCGTGTCCGGCCGGGTCGTGAAAACCCAAAGGCAGTTTGAAGTTCGAAGTTTGAAGTTCCTGTAGGGTGGGGCTTGCCCCACCGCGTTCCTGTAGGGTGGGGCTTGCCCCACCGCGTTCCTCGATTCCTCCAGCTCGGCCCCTTCCCGGCTTCCTGGTGGGGCAAGCCCCACCGCGTTCCTCGATTCCTCCAGCTCGGCCCCTTTCACTGTAGGGTGGGGCTTGCCCCACCGCGTTCCTCGATTCCTCCATCCCGGCCCCTTCCCGGCTTTCTGGTGGGGCAAGCCCCACCCTAGAACTAGCGCGAAGCAGACCTCCGCCCCGACGCTCTTGCCGATCCAGTCGGCCTGCAGTTTCTTGATCGACTCGGTCCAGTCCACCAGGGCCAGGTCTTCGAGCAGGCGGTCGGCGTACTTCGTGATGCGGAGCATCCACTGCCGCATGGGCTTGCGGATCACGGGATGGCCGCCCCGCTCGCTGACGCCCCCGATTACTTCCTCGTTGGCCAGCACCGTGCCCAACGCCGGGCACCAGTTCACCGGCACATCCGCCTGGTAGGCCAGGCGGTGCTCGTCCACGAACCGCCGCCGCTCGGGTTCGCTCAGGCCCGCCGGGATCGGCAAGAGCTCGAGCGGCCTGGCCTTCTGCTGGCGGTCATCGAAGTAGCTGTGGAACAGCTTCAGGAAGATCCACTGCGTCCACGTATAGTACTCGGGATCGGTCGTGGCGATCTCGCGGTCCCAGTCGTAGCCCAAGCCCAGCGACTTCGTCTGGCGCCGCATGTTCAGGATGTTCCGGAAGGTCGTCTCGGCGGGGTCGGCGCCCGTCTTGATCGCATGCTGCTCCGCGGGCAGGCCGAAGGCATCCCAGCCGAACGGATGCAGGACGTTGAAGCCCTTCATCCGCTTGTACCGGGCGACGATATCGCTGGCCGTATAGCCCTCCGGGTGCCCCACGTGCAGACCCTGCCCGCTCGGATACGGGAACATGTCCAGCACGTAGTATTTGGGCTTCGACGAGTCGCAGTCCTTCGCCCGGAAGGTCTTGCGCTCTTGCCAAACCCCCTGCCACTTCTGCTCGATCCGTTTGAAGTCGTAGGTGCCTGCCTGTCCGTCCATCGATCTCCAACACCTCGATCTCGGTCTTCACCGTTGTCCGTTCCCCGTTGTCCGTTCTCCCTTGGCAGTTGCCGGCGAACGGCGCGGCCAGGACCGACAACTTCCCACCCGACCGGGAGCCGTACTATACAGCATCTACCGCCCGGGTGATAGGGAAAGTTCGCCGTCACAGGTCCTCGACCAGCAGCAGACGCCGGCTCTCGCAGCGGGCGCACACGAGGACCGGCCAGGGGACGGGCCCGGGCGGACGCAACAGAACGCGCCGGCGCCCGCTCTGCACCGCGGCGCCCTCGACGGCACAGAGGTTGATCCGCCCACAGTCCTGGCACACCAGGGCCAGGACCGTGACCGCATACCCCGCCACGTGCCACGCCGACCGCGCCTTCATGGAACCACCTCTGAAGAAAGGAAAAAGGAAAAAGGCAAAAGCAAGGAAGAAGAAAGGAAAAAGGAAAAAGGAGAAAGGAGAAAGTAAGACCCGCGCGCGCACTTGCCTTTTCGCTTTTTACCTTTTCCCTTTTTCCTTTTTCCTTTCTTCCGCCTTTTCCCTTTTTACCTTTTCCCTTTTTCCTTTTTCCTTGGTTTCAATAGCGCCGCGTCGTGGTCCGGCCGCCGCCGGCCAGGCCGGCGAAGAAGTAGCGCAGGGCGTCGATGGGATGGTCGTAGACGCCATCCTTGAGCGGCAGCTCGCCGCCGGGCGCCTCGGGGTAGTGGTACGACTCCAGGGCCTCGATCAGGCGGACACAGGCGGGCGCCACGGCCAGGCCGACGGCCCCGTCTGCCCGCCGGAGCGCCCGGCGAATCCGGTCGATCCCCTCCAGGATCGCGCTGGGCCGATACCGTGTCGGGATCCCCAGGTCGCGCAGCTCGCGCACCGCGCTGGACCCGGTGATGTCATCCAGGCCGCTGCCGGCGGGGTCGCAGAAGGTCGCGGCCACCGCCTCGGGCCGGCACGCCGTGCGGGCGTGCAGCTCGGCGGCGTGGGTCGCGATCGTCGCCCCGCGGCGCACGTACTCCTGCAGCACGCGCACGGTCCCGTCGGCCGCCACCTGCAGCCACAGACACACGAAGGGATTCACGAACCCGAAGTCCAGCGCCCGGTACAAGGGCAGACGCGGATCGTACTCCAGCGGGCGCACGTGCACGCCCCGCTCGAACTCGCCAAAGACCAGGTTCTCGCGCAGGGGCCGCAGGCAGAGCATCTCCGCTTCCCAGGCGGCGCGACTGCTGCGCCGCATCTGGGCGATGACGTCCTCGGCCGCCAGATACCCATGGGAGCGCCGGGCCCGGCCCGCGCAGTCGTCGGCCAGGGGGCAGGCCCGACACCTCCGGCGCCGGCACCGCGCGATCGTCTCCCAGACGCACCAGCGAAAGACCCGCGCTCCGGTCCGCCCGGCCGCTTCCACCTCCTGCTGCATCAGCCCATACGGCCGGTGCAGGGTGCTGATCAGCTCCAGCCCGCCCGCGGCGCCGGGGGCACTGAGCGTCGTGAACTTCGCCGCCGCCAGGACCTGCGGATCGAAGAGCTCCACCTCGTCGCACCGCAGCTTCTGCACGTGCGTCCCCCGGACGCTCGTCGCCGATTGCGTGAGGATCTCGACGCCCGAGCCGTTGCGCAGGCGGCAGCGGCCCTTGAGGATCGGCCCGGCCAGGCACTCGTCGAACCCGCGCGCAAAGAACTCGGCCAGGTACTCGAACATCCGCCCGGACTGCTGGCCCGAACCGCCCAGGATGCGGACCTGGCAGCCCGGCTTGAAGACCACGTCCAGCAGCGTCGCCAGCGCCGCCAGTTGCGTCTTGCCGCCCCCGCGGTTGGCCCAGACCAGCGCATCGCCCGGCCCGGGCCGCCGCCGGCGGAAGTCCCGCGCCACGCTGTGCCACAGATAGTCCAGGGGACTATCGTGGTCCGGACAGACCGCCTGGTCGGCCACCGTCAGACCCAGCGTTTCACGCACGTACGCCCGCAGGGCGGCCTTGGTGCCCAGACGCTCCCGGCGGACCGCCGCATAGCGCGCCACCAGCGCCGCGCCGCTGCCACCGCTCGATTCATCCATCTCGGCCCCCTTCACTGTAGGGTGGGGCTTGCCCCACCGCGTTCCTCGATTCCTCCATCTCGGCCCCTTTCACTGTAGGGTGGGGCTTGCCCCACCGCGTTCCTCGATTCATC